>NZ_JBHNSQ010000074.1:0-4984 GCF_059085665.1 Actinotignum sp. usb-actsch-213 | reverse complement strand
CTACGCACGCATCCGGCGCGCCCAGCACGGTTCGCGAGTTTTAGGCAACGCCCGTTTCTTCACCGATCTTGTGAACACGCAGGGTGTTGGTGGAGCCGGCCACACCCGAGGGCATACCGGCCACGATCACCACGCGGTCACCGACCTGGGCGCGGCCCAGTTCGAGAAGACGGTCTTCCACCTGCTGCACCATTTCGTCCGTGGTGGCAGCCGAATGATCCACCGTATAGGTTTCACTGCCCCACAGCACGGCAAGCTGGTTGCGGACCTTCTCCGAAGGAGTGAAGTTGATGATCGGCAGGCGGGAGCGGTTGCGTGCCACGCGGCGGGCGGTATGCCCGGTTTCCGTGAAGACCACAACTGCCTTGACACCCAGGGCTTCACCGATGTCCAGAGCGGAGCGGGTGAGAACACCGTTGCGGGTGCGATGCAGAGAAGAGAGCTGCGGGATCTGCTCCAGGCCGTGTTCCTCCGTGTAGGAAACGATGGAGGCCATGGTCTTCACGCACTCAATCGGGTAGAGACCCACCGAGGTTTCCCCGGAAAGCATAACGGCATCCGCACCGTCCAGAATGGCATTGGCGCAGTCAGAAGCCTCAGCGCGGGTGGGCCGCGGGTTCTGGATCATGGATTCGAGAACCTGGGTGGCCAGACTAACCGGCTTGGCACGCTTGCGGGCCAGCGAAATGGCTTCCTTCTGCACCAGCGGAACCTGCTCGAGGGGCAGTTCCACGCCGAGGTCACCGCGGGCAACCATAATGCCGTCGAAGGCCTGGACGATGTCATCCAGGTTGGCCACGGCCTGCGGCTTTTCGATCTTGGCGATAACGGGCAGGTGGATGCCCTCTTCGTCCATGATGCGGTGGACATCGTCAATATCCTTGGCATCACGCACGAAGGAAAGCGCGATAAGATCCGCACCGTAGTTGAGACCCCAACGCAGATCCTCTTCATCCTTTTCGGACATGGCAGGAACGGACACCGCCACACCGGGAAGATTAATACCCTTGTTATTGGACACGGGACCGGGGACTTCCACGCGGGTGACCACGTCAGTTCCGTCCACAACTTCCACGACACGCACGGAGACCTTGCCATCGTCGATCAAGAGCACATCGCCGGGGTTGCAATCGCCCGCCAAGCCCTTGAAAGTGGTGGAGCAGATATCCTTCGTGCCGGGGATATCGCGGGTGGTGATGGTGAAGGTATCGCCCACGTTCAGCTGAACCGGGCCTTCGGCAAAACGGCCGAGACGGATCTTCGGGCCCTGCAAATCAACGAGTACCGCAACCGGGATACCCAGTTCCTTCGCGGCGGCGCGCACATTATCAATGCGCTTTTCGTGTTCTTCATGCGAACCGTGGGAGGCGTTAATACGCGCCACGTTCATGCCGGCTTTAACAAGTTCAAGGATTTGATCGTAGGTATCCGTAGCAGGACCCAACGTACACACAATTCTAGCTCTACGCATGTTTCCTATCTTACCCGAGTGCCCTGTTTCCCCATCGGGACTCAAGGCACTCGTCCTGGTAAATATGCACCGTTATGAGCCCCGCTCCCGGAGCTCATCTTTACGCTAGCGCACGGTTCGGGCAGCGGCTTCACCCGTTCACTGAGCGGTTACCCACGCCCTATTCGGATTCCTTTGCCGCGGTGGCGGAATCGTTTTTACTTGCAATCCCGGGAGTTTCCATTTTTTCATGCACAGCGGCGGCTGCGCCCGCTGCGGCGTCGTTGTTCTGTGACGTGTCGATTCCCTCAGTTTCTGGCTCGGGGCGGGCCCGCAACCACACGTGATCGCGAGAAGAATCACGCATATAGGCGCGTCGTAGGATAACGAGGGCAATGATCCCGCCGAGTAAAACGAGAAGCGATGTCCAAACATTGAGGCGTAAACCAGCAACGAGGTGCGCCGGATCGATACGCAGGTTTTCAATCCACACTCTGCCGAGAGTGTAAGCGATGACATATGCGGCAAAAAGCTGCCCGGCCACCAGGTGGAAGCGCTTTTCAAGGAGAAGAAGTACGACGGCGCCACCTAGGCACCACAGGGATTCGTAGAGGAAGGTGGGGTGGAAGAGCTGATCGGGTGGAAAACCGGCTGGGCGGTGCGCGCCGTCCACTTCCAAGCCCCACGGTAGTGAGGTGGGGCCGCCAAAAAGTTCTTGGTTGAAGTAGTTGCCCAGGCGGCCGATGGCCTGGGCAATGAGAAGGCCCGGAGCAAGGGCATCGGC
Source organism: Actinotignum sp. usb-actsch-213 (assembly GCF_059085665.1). Classification (NCBI taxonomy): domain Bacteria; kingdom Bacillati; phylum Actinomycetota; class Actinomycetes; order Actinomycetales; family Actinomycetaceae; genus Actinotignum; species Actinotignum sp. usb-actsch-213. The sequence continues at coordinate 2,750 of NZ_JBHNSQ010000074.1, read as the reverse complement.
AAAGGGCAGGAGCCGGACACCGTTGCGGCGGCACCCAATCCAGGCACCTACACCACCCAGCGCAACCGCACCCCAGATTCCCAGACCGCCTCCGCGTAGGTCAAAGACGCGCCACGGATCACGGCCGGGGCCGAAATACAGCTGGTAGTCCGTTATCACATGGTAGAGCCGCCCGCCGATAATCCCGAAAATAACTGCCCACAGCGCGATCGAAAGCGTGACATCGCGGGTCGCGCCTTTCACAACGTAGCGCCGTTCCGTCACGGCATACGCGATGATAATGCCGATGACAATAGCAATCGCGTAGAACTTGATGGAGAGGGAAAATCCGGAGGTCTCAAAAAGCACCCATTCGGAATGCTCGGGAGCCGGAATAGCTGTTGGAATCATCGTGTCCCTTCTTCTGCGGGGGCGTGGGGCGGATGCCCGAGCCCGGGTGCCTGGGCTGTATCTTCGGTAACGTCAAGGGTATGTTCAGTTACGTGCGCGATGCGTTCGGCCATGAGCAACGCGGCCGGATGCCGCCCCGCGGTTGCCATGCGAGCCACAAGCCCGACCGGATCATCGGTTTCGAGGAGGGCCCGCCCTACGATAAAGCACCCTACACCGTGCCGTGCCGCGGTGAAAACATCCCGGGGATTGCGTACCCCGCGCCGTACCACCCGCACGCAGGTGTAGGGCAATTGCTCGAAAAGCTGCGGATAATCTGTGGCGGAACGCGAATCTGCGACAATAACGCGCGCCGCGCAGCGAATCGCGCGAGTTATGTCACTTTCGGATTCCACTTCCAGGCAGGGTTCCATACCGAGGGATCGCGCGCGTTCCACCAGTGCTTCAAGTTCCACATCGGAGAGGATGCGAGGGGTAAGCGAAACAGCATCCGCGCCCGCCGCACGAGCCCGTAAAAGCTGCACCGCGGAAACAGTGACATCACGGTAGAGAAGCGGACCCACCCCGATGGCGCGGGCGCGCCGTAGCGCCGGGAGGCCGAGGCCTCCGGGGATAACCGGGGCCGTCACAGAGATCGCAGCCGCTCCCCCGGCGCTCAAGGCCTCCGTAAAAGCTTCCAAATATTCCGGGGCAGGGGAAGGATTTCCGTCCAAATTGCGGATCTCCCCAATGACACCGATGGGACGCTGCGGACTGGGCGCGAGCGCGCGGTAAAACTCGCGTGGTGCAGGAGCTGCCTGGACGGCGCGCCGCAGCGCATCACGCTCCTGGTCTGAGACCTGCCAAGCGGCGGCCCGCACCCGCTGTGCTACCTCATCAATAAACCATGCCACTGTGCCTCCCGCTCTCGGTGAGCTTCGCTCCGCGTGCCGGTTATGACATAGAGTACCCGCACGGGGTGACAAAAAAGACGCAGGAATAGGTGAGGAACATGAAAGATGGCACGGACGGCCTGGGTCTCCTCGCGGCCCTGGTACTTCGTGGAAAAGGCCGGCGAATCTACGGCATTGACGGGCGCAGCGGAGCCGGGAAAACCCAGCTATCGCGGGCTCTTGCGGCGCGGCTACGCGAGAGCGGGCTGGCGGTCGAAATCCTCGAAGTGGAACATTTCGTACCCGGGTGGGATGGCTTGGCCCGCGGCGTGGAGCGGGTAGCCCGTGAGATTCTGGTGCCTTTTCTGAGTGGGGAAAGCGCGCGGGTGAAGCCTTGGAATTGGTATCTGAGCTGCTACGACGCTCCGGTAACGGTGCCGGCCGACCAGCTCACCGAGGTACTGCTGCTGGAAGGCTGCGGGGCGGCTTCGGCGGCCTGTGCGCCGCTGTGCACCGCCACAATCTGGATGGAATGTGAGGATTATCTCCGGCAGGCGCGGGTACGGGAGCGTGAGGGAGATCCGAGTGGCTGGTGGGATATGTGGGCCGCCCAGGAACGTGCGCTACTCACAAAAAGAGACACCCCGGCCCTGGCACAGGCGGTAGCGAGCTGGGATGCGGGAGAGCTACACGTGGAGATGCGCGGTCATTAGGCAGCTCCGGCGCGAATCTGGGTGAGTGCCTGACCCGTGGCCAAAATATCGACAATGGCCACAAGGTCAGTATCCCCGCGAGCTTGGCTAGCCGGAATGAGAATCATGACCCGCGAACCTACCCGCTGATCGACCAAACCTTTGCGCATCCCATCCATGAGATCGCCCATGGCGGCACGCACCGGCCCGGATGTCCAGCTGGAGTCAACCGTTTGCCCATTCGGATCCACGAGGAAGTAGTTGAGCACAAGTTCGTCCGAGGCGGCTACCTGCTCACCGCGCCCGAGCACGAGGGGCACCACCGCGAATTCCGGAATGGGCCCGCCACCCCCGGTAAGCACGGGTGCCACACCTTCTCCGCTTGCCAGTCCCGGCATTCCTGCCGGTGGCGTGGCCGGCGGAGACGCTGCCGCCCCGCGTGCATTTGTGTAAAGAATATCGACAATAACGATTTCTACCGCACCGGGGTCTCCTGCGACTAATTCTTCGCGCTGGATGAGCAGGCGGCTGCCTTCCCGCTGTCCGCTGATATAGGGAGCTAGCTCCCCCACTCCGGCCCGGCTCACGGTAGCGAGAGTAATCCCGCCGGTGGCAAAGCCTTCCACCGGAGCTTCGGTACGCGAGTCAAAGGAGGTGATGCGGGCGAGGACCGGGCTTCCTTCGGCCAGTTCCACCCCGTCTCCCGGGATGAGGACATCCTGGCGTACCCCGTCTACATGGAGGTTTCCACTCACGGAGATGGTGACGGGAGCTCCAAAAGCACCTGTGACATCCA
>NZ_JBHNSQ010000073.1:0-40328 GCF_059085665.1 Actinotignum sp. usb-actsch-213 | reverse complement strand
CTGCGGTAACTATTAGGCCTGCACCACAGCCTGTTCGCGCCGCGAAAGCGAGAGATACATAACGCCGGCCGCTACCGCGATCCCGGCGAGCAGCGTGAAGGACGCCGCCCAGGAGAAGCGTTCGGCGAGGATCGGCATAATGAGGTTCGCGCCCATTTCGCCGACGATGTAGCCGAAGAGTCCCACGAAACCGACCGCCACCCCGGCCGCCTTGAGCGGCACGAAGTTGAGGGTGAGGATATTGACGATGAGCTGCGGACCGTAAATGAGTGCCCCCATGAGCCCGGAAACAATGAGGAGCACCACGTAATTGTCATTGCCCATGTAGACCCAGATAAGGCCGGCCAGGCACAGCAGCCCGAGGAAGCCCACCACGGACTGGCGGTTGGGGAGCTTGACGGAAATCCAGGCGAAGAGGAAGGATCCGGGAATCGCGATCCATTCCAGTACGGAGAAAGCCGTGGAGTACTGTGCTTCCGTGAAGCCCATTTCGGTGCCGAGGAAGGCCGGCATCCAGTTGAGCACCCCGAAACGCAGGAAGTAGAGCGCGGCGTTGATGAAAGCCACGGTGAGGACCAGCGGGGAGGTGAAAACGAAACGCACGAGGATATGCCAGTAGCTTTCGTCGGGAGTTTCGTCCGTATTCGGTTCGCCGGCCCGCCCGTAGATCTGGCGCAGGGTGGGCATGCCTTCGGCTTCGGGGCGATCCCCGCCGTACTTCCAGAAGAAAATAGATAGGCCGAAGACGACCAGGCCCGGGCCCCAGAAGGCAATCGCCCCGCCGCTCGGCCCGCCCAGGGCCAGCAGCCAGGTGATCATGAGGGGTAGCAGCGCCCCACCCAGGTTCTGCGAAGTATTCCAGATCGCGATACCGGAACCGCGGGTTTTATTCGGGTACCAATTCGCGATCATCGCCATGGACGAGGGCGCCAGCGCCCCCTGCGCGCAGCCGAGCAGGAACATGAGTACCGCGAGCAGGTAGAAGTTCGTGGTAAAACCGATGGCGATGCACAGCACCGCGGAAAGTCCCAGGCAGCCGGCAAAAATACGGCGCAGGGAGACGCGGTCGGAAAGCATCCCCATGAAGAATTTCCCGAAGCCGTAGGTGATGGTGAACATGGTAAGCACCAGGCCGATTTGCGGCAGGCTCCAGTCGTTCTCCAGGCGCAGGGCTTCGGAGCGGAGTTTGAAATTATTGCGAACCAGGTACGCGCACACGTACCCGAGGTAGGCCACGAAGAACACCATGCCGCGGCGCTTGAGGTACTGCGCGAAAGTGTCCGGGTGCGCGGCAGCGAATTGCGCGCTGGTATCCTCAGATTCGGCGGCGGGCCTGCCCTGCCGCGTTTCCTCATGTGATGACATCACTACTCCTCCTTGAGCTGAACTGTATGTCAGTTTAAGGAGTGTAGCGCACTATTGCCGCCGGGTGGTAGTCCCGGGCTCTTGTTTATTGGAGGAATCGTGGCGTACTTAGGCTTCCCGGTTAATAAACTCCCCTCCGTCGCGCAGCGCCCGCACATTGGCGAGGATGAGTTCCTCGGCGCCCACGGGCCGCCCGCCGGCCGTGTGCGGGGTAATAATCGTGGCCAGATCCCACAGCGGCGAATCCGCGGGGAGCGGCTCGGTGGCGGTCACGTCCAGGCCGGCACCCGCGATTTTTCCTTCGCGCAGCGCGGCAGCCAGATCATCTTCATTCACCGTTTTTCCGCGCCCCACATTAACGACGACGGCGTGATTGGGCAGGGCCGCAAAGACGCTCGCATCCACCACGTTGGCGGTGGCCTCAGTGGCGGGGAGGATAAGAATGAGGACATCGGTATCGGCCAGGATCTCATCGCGCTGGGCGAGGTTAGCGCCGTCGTACACCTCAACATCTCCCTCGGTGCGCCGGGAGGTGGCCAGGCCGCGCACCTGCGCCCCGAAAACTTTGAGCATCCCGGCCAGGTGGCGCCCGATATGCCCGTAACCCCAGATGGTTACCTTCGCGCCAAGCAGGCTGGTCAGGCGCCCGCCGGGGCGCAGCTCAGTGAAGAAGATGCGATCGCGGGACCAGCGGTGGTTGCGCTGTTCTTCGGTGGCGATACGCAGGTCCCGCACCAGGTAGAGCGCGAGCGCGATGGCGTGTTCGGATACGGTGGCGTCATGCAGGCCGTTCGCGGTGGCGAGGATGACTCCGGCGGGCGGGTTGGTGGCGTGCAGGCTTTCCGCGCCGGCCATCATGCCCTGAAGGAGTTTGAGATGCGGAAGCTGGGCCACGTGCTCAGCCGCACGGGGATCTAACCAGACCACGAGAGCCGCAGCGTCACGGTGTTCTTCCGGGATGGGTGCGTTCACATCAAAAGTCACCCAGGTGATGCCCGCTTCGGGCGGGAGGGAAAGAGCAAAGCTATTGGGGAGCAGTACTTTCATGGCTTTAGCCTAGCCCGCCGTGCTCCTACCTAGAAGCGGATGGCGTCAATAGGTTTGATGCGCAGCGCCATGGTGGCCGGAATAATCCCGCAAAGTGCTCCCACTCCGGCGGAGATCGCCAGGCCAATAAAAGCGGCCAGTACCGGGTACCCCACGCTATCCACCGCGAAAGGCAGATCGAGCCACCGGGCTAGGGGCGCGGTGCGGATGGTGATAATCGAGGCGATGACCCCGATGAAACCGGCCGCCGTCGTCGCCACCACGGATTCCAGGAATACCGAGGTGAAGATACGGCGCGCGGAGGCGCCCATCGCGCGGCGGATCCCCATTTCCCGCACCCGCTGTTTCATCGTGACGATGGAGACGGTGAGCAGTCCCAGGGCACCCACCAGGATCACGATCCCGCCGATGGCCGCGATAATCGCGGTGACCTGGCGTTCGGTGGATTCCTGGCCGCGCATCTGACTTTCGATGAATTGGCCTTCAACCTGGTAGTTCTTACCCAGGCGGCCCTGGAGTACGGAAACGAGGACCTTCTGGGCTTCCGCTTCTTCCCCGCGGGGCACCAGCACCGAAACTGTGGCGGAATCCATGGGAGATAGCTGGGCCATCGCGGCGGCGGCCATGCTCTCATAAGGCACGTGCAGGCGCGGGCTGTCCCAGCGTGAACGGTCCGCGACCACCCCGACTACCGTCATCCGCACCCCGGTGGGTCCGGATAGCGCGATCTGCGGGTAGCTGGCCAGCGAAGGCTCACCCATCTCTTTGTAGAGCATTTCGTTAACGACGGCAGGGTTCATGAGGCGTTCGCCATCCGCTTCGGTCAGCCACCGCCCGCGGATAAGCTGCACATCGAAGAGAGGGCCGTAGGCCGGATCCACCGCGAGCATTTCGTAACGTGACTCCATCATCCCGTACCCGGGGGTGCCGCCTTCGCCGAACTCGGTACTAGCGGAACCATCCCCCACGGCTTCGGCACCTGCTACCGCGCCGCCGGTGCTTTCCAACTCGCTACCGGCTTCCGCTCCGGCCATACTTTCCGATTCCCAGCCCTCGAGGTCCTGAATATCGCCGGTGCCGCCCGCTCCGGCCAGCACCGGCGGGAAGGCGAGGGACACATAGGAGATGCGCGAGCGCGTCCAATAATTCGCCCCGGCGCTCTCCATATATTCGGCCACGGTGGTGCTGAACATATCCTCGCTGGCCTGGGCGCCTGCCAGGGTACCCAACTGCGCTCCGGTGGGCGGAACCGCGGGATTCGCGTACGGATTGGCGTAAGGGTCGGCGTACGGATCGGAGAATTTATCCCCGCCGGTGCTATACACCCCGATATTGACGGTACCGGGTTTGCCATCCCACTGGGCGAGCTGGTGTTCCCCTGCGGCCCTAATGAGCTGGCCCAGGGCGAGAACAGTTGCCATTGCCCACACCGCGGCCGCAACCCCGACGAGGGAGAGAATAACCCGACCGCGATCCACTCGTATTTCTTCCCAGGCTTCGAGCACGGCCCCGAAAATGCGTGTCATTTTTCCTCCGGCCAGACGAGCCCATCGTGAATGGTGAAGCGACGATCCGCGCGGGCGGCCACTTTCGGATCGTGGGTGATCATAATGAAGGTGGCGTTATTTTCCCGCGCCATACTTTCCATGAGATCCATGACCCTCCCCGCGGTATCCACATCGAGAGCGCCGGTCGGTTCGTCCGCGAGAAGAACCTGGGGCCGGCGCACGAGTGCCCGGGCGAGGGCCACCCGCTGCTGTTCCCCACCCGAGAGCTGGGAGGGCATCGCATCCAGGCGATCCCCTAATCCCACCCGATCGAGCATCTGGGCGGCGAGGCTGCGGCGTCGAAAAATAGTGGCGGTATCCGAATACAACAGGGGCACTTCCACGTTTTGCGCGGCGGTGCGACCGCGGAAAAGATTAAACTGCTGGAAAACGAAACCGAAAAGGGAGCCGCGCAGGTGAGCGCGCGCCGATTCACTCAGCTCTGCCACATCGCGGCCCTCAAAACGATAGGAACCGGTATCGGGTAGGTCGAGCATCCCGATGATATTGAGGAGGGTGGATTTCCCCGTTCCGGACTGGCCCATAATCGCCACGTATTCCCCGCGTTCGATGCGCAGATCCACCCCGCGCAAAATTGGCAGGGGGCGGCCGTTCGGAAGAGTGACGGTGCGGGTCACCTGCTCAAGCTCTAACATCACATCCCCATCATCGGGTCGGGCGCGGGTTGCGCGGCCGGCACGTACTGGAGGATTTCTTCGCCTTCTTCCAGCCCGCCGGTGATCTGGATCTGGCGCCCGTCCGTCACCCCGAGCTGCACGGTACGCTTCGTGGGCTTACCGCCGTCCGCCGCGGGCAGGTAAACCACGCCCTCGCGGAAGCGCCCCTCCACCGCGCTCACCGGCACGGTCAGCACCCCGGTGGTATTACTCCCCGGAATGGTGAGTTTCGCGGCCGAACCGTCATACACCTGCTGGTCTGCGGGGATATCGCAGATGAGAGCCGGCTGCACGGTACCGCTGGCGCTATCCAGGCCGCGTGCTTCGGCTTCTTTACCGCTCAGGCCCGCCCCCGCGCCCGTTTTTTCCGTGACCGTGCGCAAATTGGCGCAGTCGAAAGGCGCCGGGCCGTTCGTGACGGCAAGCTGCCCGGCCGGCGGCAGCGAGGCCAGCGAGTAAAGCTGTTCGGGTTTCACACTCACCCGCGCGTGGTAGGTGGCCGGGGTAATCGAGCCAATGCTTTCCCCGATAGATACCGGCTGGCCCACGAGCACATCCACCGCCACGGTGCCACCCACCGGGGCGAGCACATTCACGTAACTCACTTCAATATAGGGCTCACCGGGCACTTCCACCTCGGTACCGTCCTCAAAAGTTTCCACGGTGGCGGCGGTGGTTTTTTCTTCTTCGTGGCGGATACGTAGCAGCCGGTCGCCTTCATTGACGACGGCGCCCGCTTTGACATCAACCACATCCACGGTGCCGTTGGCGGTGGCCCGCACGGGGGTGGCCGGATTACGCATGACGGTGGCATCCAGCGTGAGGGAATTATCGATATCCCCCGGCATGGCCATTACCGTGGGGATGGTGAAATCCCCCTGGGCCACGAGTTCCGTGGAGGTGCGTTGGTTGGGGAAAAATGCGAACTTCACGAGGGCTGCCGCGATGATAAGACCGAGCAGGAGTTTGATGACCTGGAAAATGGTGTCAGTTTTCTTCATGGACGGGCACCTTTGCACACGGGAAACAGGGTTCGGCAAGCCGGGCGTGGCACCGAACTACTTGGAAGATTACCGTGAGCAGGCCCGAAAATAAATAGGAAAGTTCATCACGTTTCTTTTAGTGGGCAACTTACATTCCGCCAGATGCGCAACCGCGCCGCGGGGGCTGGGCCTCCGCGGCGCGGGCGTCGTCGTACCGAAAAATTGTTTTCGGGCCGGGTTACTTCCCGGGTTTAATGAAGGGGAAGGTGATCGTTTCGCGGATCCCCAGACCGGTCATGGCGGTGAGGAGGCGGTCGATGCCCATACCCATGCCGCCGGTGGGCGGGAAGCCCTGTTCCATGGCGGCGAGGAAATCCTCGTCCAGCTGCATGGCTTCCGGGTCGCCGTTGGCGGCCTCGATGGATTGCTGGGTGAGGCGTTCGCGCTGGATCACCGGGTCGGCCAGTTCGGAATAGGCGGTGCCCAGTTCCATGCCCCGCACGTACAGGTCCCATTTTTCGGTCAGGCCCTTCTTGGTGCGGTGCGGGCGGGTGAGCGGGGAGGTGTCTTCGGGGAAGTCGTACACGAAGGTGGGGGCGTAGAGCTGGTCCCCGCACAGTTCTTCGAAGAGTTCTTCCACGATTTTGCCATTGACCCAGAAGGGTGCGATTGCGATATCGTGGGCTTCCGCGAGAGTTTCGAGGCGTTCGCGCGGGGTATCCACGGTGATTTCTTCACCCACGGCGGCGGACACCGATTCGTACAGATCGAGTTTCTGCCATTCACCACCCAGGTCATATTCGGTGCCGTCATTCAGGGTAACGGTGGTGGTGCCCAGGGTGTCCAGGCAGGCCTGCTGGACGAGGTCCCGGGTGAGTTCGGCCATCGTATCGTAGGTGGCGTAAGCCTGGTAGGCTTCCAGGGCGGTGAATTCCGGGGAGTGGGTGGAGTCGGCGCCTTCGTTGCGGAAGTTCCGCCCAATTTCGAAGACGCGATCCACGCCGCCTACTACCGCGCGCTTGAGGTAGAGCTCGGTGGCGATGCGCAGGTAGAGGTCCTCATCATAAGCATTAATATGCGTTTGGAAGGGCCGGGCTGCCGCGCCGCCGTGGATGGGCTGCAGGATCGGGGTTTCAATTTCCACGTAGCTGCGGCGGTCGAAATTGGCGCGCAACGATTTCATGACCCCGGCACGCAGCCGCACCATATCACGGGCGGCCGGGCGGGTGATGAGGTCGAGGTGGCGCATCCGCACCCGCGATTCTTCGTTGAGGGCAACGTCTTCGCCGGCTTCGTTCTGGTAAATCTTGGGCAGCGGGCGCAGGGCCTTGGAGGCCATCTGCCATTCGTGGGCGAAAACGGAAAGTTCCCCGCGCTTGGAGGCCCCCACATGCCCGGACACGAAAATGAAATCGCCCAGGTCTACGTCTTGTTTGTAGGCGGCCAGACGTTCTTCGCCCACGTGTGCGAGGGAGAGAATCACCTGGAGGCGGTTACCGCGCCCGTCCTGGAGGGTCGCGAAAGCAATTTTGCCGCCGGTGCGGGAGAGCATGACACGCCCGGCAATGCCCACCGAGGTCTCGGTTAGTTCTTCGCCAGCTTCGATATCACTGTATTGTTCCCGAATCTCCGGGATGGTGGAGGTGATGGGAAGTTCGGCCGGGTAGGCTTCGGTTCCTTCCGCGAGCAGGCGGGCACGCTTGTCCAACCGGATACGCATCTGTTCCGGGGTTTCACTATCAAGAAATTCACTCACATGGTCATGGTAGACGACGCCGCGCCGCTCGGTCACGTGACGCGGCCCGGATCACCCGATAGACAGGCGGAATATCAGGATAATTCCCGGTGGCTGCCAGGGCTTCGACCGCGGCAATATCGTCCGGGGTGGGGTCACCTTCGTTTTTTCCGGCGACGTCGCCGCTAGCTGGCGCGTTGATGAGTTCGATGCCGGCGTCGGCCATGGCGAGCGCTTGTTCTTGGAGCCCGCGGGCGAAGCTTGGTTCGAGGCCGGCGGCTGCGAGCATGCGTTGAACTTGGCCGGCGAGGAGCGCGGTGTGCCGGGAGGCATGGGTGAGGGCGGCGGCGTAGAGTCCGCGGTTTTCTTCGGCGAGCACACTGGGTTCTCCCCCGAGTTCGCTCACGAGGGCCATACCGATGGGCAGGAGCGGCGCGGAGCTGGTAACCGCCCAGGTGGCGCCGATGAGGTGGCGCATATCGAGGGAGGTTCCGGTGAAGGTCAGAGCCGGGTGGAGGGCGAGGGTGAGGGCGCCAGCGGCGGCAGCGTCCCGGAGCACGCCCGTGCCAAAGCGCGCGCTGGTGTGGATGACGAGCTGGCCGGGGCGCCACCATCCCTGCCCGGCGGCGTGTTCCACGACGCCGGGCAGGGCGGCGTCGGGCAGCGCGAGGAGGATGAGATCCGCACGGGAGAGTAGGTATTCAGTTTCGCGCGCGGGTACTGCGGGGAGGAGTGCGTCGAGGCGTTCGCGGCTGGCACTGCTGCGGGCCACCGCACCGATGATGGTGTGGCCGGCGGCCCGCAGGGCTGCGCCGAGGACGCTTCCAACTTTTCCGGCCGAGATGATCCCTACGGTCATCCGGCCCGGTGTCACTTGCGGCCCCGCAACCGATCGTCGATCGCGGAGAGCGCGGCGGTGATGGCCGGGGCGGGTACACCGAGGCGGGCGGCTTCTTCGAGAACCGCGGTACCCAGGGAGTGGATTTCAGTGCGGTTGCCGTCACGCAGGTCGCGGGAGAGCGAGGAGTGTGCATCGGGTGCGAGGCGGCGCAGCCACGCGTGAATTTCCGCGGGGCGGGTGGGAACTTTTTCCATGGTGGCGATGCGGGCCAGTTCGGTGCACATCGCTTCGGTGAGTTCCGGGGCGCGTTCCATGGCGCGGCCGATGGGCAGCCCGGTGGCACCGGTCAGCAGGGCCATGGCGCATTGGTTGCGGAGTTTGCGCCACAGGACCTGGTTTTCGGTACCGCGGAAGAAAACGTCAATTCCACCATTGAGAAGTACGCGCGCGATTTCGCCGTCCATGGCGGTGTCGGGCATTTCCACTTTGAGGAATTGGGAGGTGTGTTCGATAACTCCGGGCGCGGTGCGTTCGCTGATGGTGTAGACGGAGCCGGACCAGGATTCCCCTTCGGTGAGGGTGTGGATAGCACGGGCGTGATCGAAGCCGTTGAAGAGCGCTCCCACTTCTTTGGGGCGGGCTGAACGAATGGACTTTTCGATACTGGGGAGGGTGTATGCCTTGGTGCAGAGCAGGATTTCGCTACCGCGGGCCGGGCTGGTTAGCGCCGGCACCTGCGCGGTAAAATTACCGAACCGCTTGGATTTAATAACAATTCCGTTGCGGTTAATAGCATCGGCGGTGCGCTCGGTAGCAACAACCGCGACTTTTTGACCGTTGTGCGCGAGAACTCCCGCGATGAGCCCACCAATACCACCCGGGCCGTAGATATTAAGCATAGGAATAATCCTAGATGTAGAAAAATATAAAAGTGCGGCTACGCGACGTGTTTCACTCTTGTACCGGGACGAAATCACTTTCGGGAACCGGGCTGCGGCCCGACCCGGGACTATTGTCATTCCCTTGGGGGTACGACGGCGCCGTAGGCGCGCCCGGCTGAGTGGGTGCCGCTGGCGGCGCGGCGGGCCGCACGGCTGATGGCGCGGTGGGGCCGGCCGGAGGTAATTCGGGGTGCCAGCCGCGCGGGCCGTTCCCACGTTCGCGGACGGTGGCGGTGAGGACACGGCTGGCGGTAGCAGCATCCATGTGTTTGGCGTGGGCATCTACCGAAAGCCCCACGGTTGCCCAGCGGAGGGTACCGAGCTGGAAGCGGCGTTCGAGTGGGCCTTGGCTGATAATGGCGGATTGGTAGTGTTCACGCAGCAAAATTGTTACTTTGCGGTACCAGAACCAGCCGTGCCGCATAATAATGACATCCTCACCCACGAAAATACCTGAGCGTTTCCACCCGATGGGATCCAACCAGCGTGAGGAGCGCGGATTGGGGATGAATCCGGGGAGGGCACTATCATCAAGAAGATAGCTGCGCAGCTGGGCCAGGCTGGGCACCCCGGTGTGAGGTGGGCGCGCCGGGGAATCGGCCTCAGGGAGAGCGCCACCCTCGGCATCTTTCGCGAAGCCGAGTTCACGCGCAACGGCGAGGACGTCCTCGACCGTTCCTACCGGGACCAGGGCATCATTTGCGGTCTTGGCTGCTTCCATCGCTTCGGAAATCGAGCCGGAAATAACGCAGCTTTCTACTTTCCACCATCCGGGCCACAAATTAGGTTTTTTGAAGGCCAGCGCGTGGACGCGATAGGAAGGTAGCCCGAGGGTGCGCCGGGATAGGAGCCCTTCTTGTTTTTCCACGCCTTCGGCCGTGGGTGAGATACGGGCTCCCCAATTAGCTTGCAGGGAGCTCACGGGCTGCCATATCAGCGCGATGATAAGGAAGAGGAGGGCGAAGGAGCCGCCTTCATCGGTAAGCACATAGGTGGTGACCGATCCGGCCACCGTGATGATAGCGAGGAAGATTCGCGGGGACAGCACTAGGGAGGCGAGGAACCGCCGCGCGGACATGGCGTAGAGGTGCGGGCGCGCTTCCGGAGTGCTGACGGTGGCAAGATCGGGAACTTCCGAGCTATCCCCGTTACGCATTTTATCCGCGAGCGATAGTACGAGGGGCCGCAGTTTTTCAGCGTGGGGCAGCGCCAGCCACCCGATCTCTACTTTTTCTCCACCGGAGGTAATAGTCAGGCTGGCTTGGCGCACCAGCCGGGCGAGGAGTTTTTGGGTGACATCCACGCTTTGGATGCGATCCCAGCGCACGTGGCGGTGCTGTTTGAATAGCACGCCGCTGCGCATATGCACCCCGTCCGCATCAAACATCCAGGCCATATGCCGCCATTGGATGGCCGCGATGATCCCGGTAATGAGGGTGACTCCCACCGCGATACCCACCGCGATCAGCCAGAAGGAACGCAGCAGATCCACGAATTCACTCCAGACAATTCCGGGCGAATCGGTATCCTCCAGGCGCTGAATAATAATCCAGCCACCCGCTACCAGCACGAAGAACCACAACGAGAGCAGCGAGCTCCACGGCGTCCATTTCGAGACCGGCTGCCAGGTGCCCGAGATCGCGGTGCTACTCACTCCGGGCGCAATCGGTAACGCGCCCGGAGCTACGGGCAGCGCGCCCGGCGTACCCACCACGCCTGCCGTGCCCGCCAGCTCACCAGGTGCAGCCGGCAGCGCGCCGTTTAGTCCCATCGCGCTTCCCGCTTCCGGGGATATTTCGGTGCCGGCCATTTAGACCCCTTCCATTTCGGCTACGCCGAGGTGAAGGAGACGCTCACGCACCTCATCCGCTTCCGCGGTAGGCAGGCCGGTGATAACTGCATCCGTTTCCATGGAGGCGGTGTGGAGGGTTACTTTCGCGAGCCCGAAGCGGCGCAGCAGCGGCCCGGATTGCACATCCACCGTTTGGATACGCCCGTAAGGCACCACGTCAATGCGGCGGAACATGATCCCGCGGCACAGGCGCAGCGCAATATCATCCATGGCGTAACCGAGGTGATTCACCTGCCGGGACACGATACGCAGGTGGATGAGGAAACCGAGGATGGGCAGCCCCAGCAGGGGCGCGTAATAGGCGAGTGGTTCGGGGCGCGCAATAAATCCAGCCACCGCGAGCGCGATGAGGAGCACGAGCCAGAAGCACGCGGCGATAATCCATCGCACCGTGAAGAGTTTGCGCGACACTGCACGATAGTCCCGCCCGGGATCAAGAGGGGTAGTCACCATGGGTTAACGCTACCAAAGGGGTGTGACATAAAAACTGGCCCCGAAAAACACCCGCGCTTGCCGCGGCGCAACGAAACCTGCACCCGGCTACCGCCGCTCAATCCGGCACCAGGTGTCCACGATCCATCCGACTACCGCGAGCACCAACGCCGCGGCGGTGAGAATCCCCCAGGCTCGCGCACTCGCCCGGGCAAAAGAGGTGGAGCCCAGCGCGCTCATGATCGCGAGCAAGCCGCCCGCGCCGGCCAGGAGCGCCCCGCTGCGCAGTCCCGCTGCCGCGCCGGCTGCCACCCGCAGCGCGGCCAGGTGCGAAAGGGATTCGACACGTCCGCGGCGTAGGCGCCGCACCCGCCAGCCATACCAGAGCAGCACCGCGGCGATGAGGAGTAGCGGTAGCCCGGCAAAGGCGGGCACGGCGACCGGATACGCGGCGAGGAGGCGCCGTAGCGCTTCACCCGCTAAGGCGCCGGCCGCGCCCCACCCCAGAAAGGCTCGTAGATTACGCATCGTGCCCGCCCGTATCGGGGCCGACGCCGCAGCCGGCACCCGCGTGCTCGCGTATCCGGGCGCGTTCCAGTTTTGCGGTGGCCTCCGGATCGATTTCTTGCCAGGGTTCCATCACGAAGGCGCGGGTATGGGCACGCGGGTGGGGAAGGGTGAGAAGCGGGTGGGTGCTGCGTACTCCTTCCACCCATTCGATATCAAGGTCGAGGGTGCGTGCTCCCCACTGGATGCGGCGCTGGCGCCCGGCCCGCACCTCAATAGCACGGAGTGCGGCCAGCACTTCTAGGGGAGACAGTTCGGTGGTCAGGCGCAGTACCGCGTTGAGGTAATCCGGTTGCGGCTCCTGCCCGGGGGCAAGCACGGGCGCGGTGGTATGGAATGAGGAGACCGCGTCAATATGGACGGGGAGCGCGGCAATCTGGGTGAGGGCAGCGCTAAGAGTTTCTTCGCGTTCCCCCAGGTTCGCACCCATCCCAATCACCATTTCCCGCATGGTTCCGCCGCGAGCAATAGCTGCCAGGCGGCGCACGGTGACCCGGGCGTCCGCGAAGCGGCCCGGCACCGGGGCTTCGGGTTTGTGCACGGTAACTTCGGTGGCCAGGGCCCCGTGCGCGAGAACCCGGCTGGCTACCCGCTCCCCCAGTGTTTCGATCAAGCTCACGGGAGCACTTTCCCCGACCGTGCGGGCATCCTCTGCCAGATCCGCGTAGGAGATTGTGGCCGCGAGGTCATCTGCGTGGCCGGCCGCGCTGGTGTCCACGAGAGCTGCGACGTCGAAAATAAAAGGGTGATCGGCTTCGCGTTCTTCCGCGTAGACGCCGTGCCGGGCGGATACTTCCACGCCGGTGATGCTCACGGTATCCAGGCAGCATCCGAGCATGGCGAGGGCATTGTGGATACGTGGGGGTACTCCCATCATGACCGCGCGGCCTCCGTAGCTCCCGCGTTTTCGGGGCGGGCTACTCCGGGTTGGGAGGTGGAGACCAGTCCGCATTCGCGCAGTTTGGCCACGGTATCCACCGCGATCCGCGAGGATGCTACATCGTGAACCCGCACCGCCCACACGCCTTTTTCAGCGAAATAGGTGCTCAGTGCCGCGGTGGCGCCGTCTCGCCCGCTGGCGGGTAGGCCTTCCGGGGTCACTTCGGCGAGGAAGCGTTTGCGGGAAACTCCGATGAGGACCGGCATGCCAGCCCACAGGAATTCGTCAATATGGGCCGCCAGGCGCCAATCGTCGTCGCCCATTTTTGCGAAGCCGAAGCCCGGGTCGATGATGATCCTGGTGGGAGCAATTCCGGCGGCAACGGCGCCGGCCACGCGCTCGAGCACTTCCGTGCTCACCTCGCGCCCGATAGCGCGGTAGCCGGCTAGGGAGTTCATGGTTTGTGCATCGCCGCGCCCGTGTTGGAGTACATAGTAGGCCCCGGATTCGGCCACGGTTTCCCACATGGCGCTGTCCCCGCGCCCACCGGTCACGTCGTTGATAATGCGGGCGCCGGCCGCGCAGGCCCGCGCCGCGGTGTCCGCGTGGTAGGTATCAACCGAGATGGGGATATACCCGGCTAGTTCGCGTACCACCGGCCCGATACGTTCCCATTCTTCCGCGGCGCTGAGGAGGGTGGCACCCGGGCGGGTGGATTCCCCACCGATGTCGATGATATCCGCCCCGGCGGCGATGAGTTCATGGCCGTGCGCGATGGCGGTATCGACCGTGGCCCAGCTCCCGCCGTCGGAAAAAGAATCGGGGGTGACGTTGAGGATACCCATAACGCGGGTGCGGGATCCCCCAAGGAGTTCCGGATCGCGCAATGGCATAGGTGTTGGCATTTCAGGCTCCCCGTTCGATAAGACTCATGGCTTCGGCGCGGGTGCTCGGTTTACGCAGCATGCCGCGCACCGCCGAGGTGACGGTACGTGAACCGGAATTGCGCACCCCGCGCATGGTCATGCACATATGTTCGGCTTCCACCACCACGAGTACCCCGGCCGCACCCAGGCGGTCGCGCAGCGCATTGGCAATCTGGGTGGTGAGGCGCTCTTGCACCTGGGGGCGGCGCGCGTAGCCTTCTACCAGCCGGGCCAGTTTGGATAGGCCGGTAACCTTCCCTTCTTCCCCGGGGATATAGACAATATGGGCCGCCCCGAAGAAAGGCAGCAGATGGTGTTCACACATGGAATAGAAGGTGATATCCCGTACCACCACCATTTCGTGGAAGTCCTCCGCGAATTGGGCATCGAGCACCGCATCGGGATCCTTGCCCACACCGGCGAAGATCTCCGCGCAAGCGCGGGCCACCCGCGCGGGAGTATCCACCAGGCCGGGGCGGTTCGGGTCCTCACCAATAGCGGTGAGGATTTCCCGCACGGCCCGCTCTACCCGCGCGGTATCAACCCGCGGCGTATCCGCAACGTTGCTATCTACCTGGCCGGTTTGCGCCGGTTCCACTGAGTTCATGCGTCCTCACTCTCCGAGCTCATGCACCCGTATTTTTCACGCTCATTCCCGCTGGGTTGAGGCATCCTCATGTTCCGCGCCGTGCCGACCGCGCGGGCCGAGCGGCCCCGTGGCAGCATCGGGAAGCTCCGGGGCGGGCAGGCGCGAATCCGCTGCCGCTTCCTCCTCGGTTTTCCCTTCCGGGAGTGGGATGGGCGGGCGCTGCGAGACCGGGCGGTCCGGAGCGGAAAGCCACACCTCTCGCTCGGGCGCCTTGACAACGTCCTTGAAGATCTCCGCGAGTTCGTTTTCCAGCACGGTTTCCTTATCGAGGAGCACCTCGGCAAGGTGGTCGAGAATATCCCGGTTTTCGGTAATAATCGTCCACGCTTCGGTGAGTGCCTGGTCAAGGAGGGCCCGCACGTTCTCATCCACGGTGGCAGCCAGGGAATCCGAGGTGCGCGAAGCCGCCGCGAAGCTCGCTTCTTCCTGGGCGGTGGGAGCTACCCGCACCGCACCCACCGCGGTGGTCATCCCGTATTCGGTCACGATCTTCCGCGCGGTTTCGGTGGCCTTCTGGATGTCATTAGAAGCACCGGTGGAGGGGTCCCGGAAAATAATTTCTTCCGCGGCGCGCCCGCCCAGCGCGTAGGTGAGCTGGTCGAGGAGCTGGTTGCGGGTAACCGAATAGCGATCCTCGGTGGGCATGACCATCGTGTACCCCAAGGCCCGCCCGCGCGGTAAAATAGTTACCTTCGTGACCGGGTCGGTATAGCGCAAAGCCGCCGCCGCGAGCGCGTGCCCGCCTTCGTGGTAGGCCGTCATGCGCCGATCCTCCGGGCTCATGACCCGGCTGGAACGCTGCGGGCCGGCCATCACGCGATCCGAAGCTTCATCCACATCCGCATTGGTAATAACGTGGGCGTGGCGGCGCGCCGCCAAGAGCGCTGCTTCGTTGAGGATATTGGCAAGGTCCGCGCCCGTGAACCCGGGGGTGCGCTTGGCGACCCCGGCCAGGTCGACGTCGTCCGCCAGCGGCTTGCCGCGCGCGTGCACCCGCAAAATAGCTTCGCGCCCGCGAATATCGGGGGCATCTACCGCGACCTGCCGGTCGAAACGCCCCGGGCGCAGCAGCGCCGGGTCCAGCACGTCCGGGCGGTTGGTGGCGGCAATAAGGACGACAGCCTCATCAGTGGAGAAGCCGTCCATTTCCACGAGGAGCTGGTTGAGGGTTTGTTCCTGTTCGCCATGGCTGAGGGCTCCGCTGCCGCGCCCGCGGCCCACCGCGTCAATTTCGTCAACGAAAATAATGGCCGGGGCTTTTTTCTTCGCGGTTTTGAAGAGTTCGCGCACCCGCGAGGCACCCATACCCACGTAGAGCTCCACGAATTCCGAGGCAGCGATGGAGAAGAACGGTACCTGTGCTTCCCCGGCAATGGCCTTAGCCAGCAGGGTTTTACCCGTTCCGGGCGGGCCGTAGAGGAGCACCCCGCGCGGAATACGCGCCCCGAGCGCCTGGTAGCGGTCCGGGTTCTTGAGGAAGTCTACCACTTCCTTTACTTCTTCCACGGCTTCATCTTCCCCGGCTACATCGGAGAAACGTACCTCGGAGACTTCACCATCCGCATTGGCATCCTTCGCCCCGAAGCCGCGCCCCATCTGGCTGCGCATGAACCAGATGAACACCGCGAAGATGAGGATCATGGGCAGGAACGTGAAGAGCATCGAAACAAACACGTTCTGGGAGGGAACAATCGAGTTATGCCCGCGTTCCGGATTGGCCCGTTCCACCAGGGTGGTGATGTGCTGGCCCTGCGGGTCAGCGTATTGGAAAGTGACCTTCTTCCCGGCGTCGTGTTTATCGCCGTCACCATCCATGGTTTTTGTTGGCTCGGTTAGCCACAGGCGTACCCGGTTAGTGCCGTCTGTGATCTGCACCCGCTGGACGGTGGTGCCTTCCAGCAGCGCGATACCTTCCGAAGTGGAGATATTCGACCACTGCATGGCCATGAATTGGTTGGTTCCGATAAAAGCAAGAAGCGCCGCGATGACTATGCCGGAGATAACGCGCCAGCGCCGCCGGCTGGTGCGTTCTTCTTCGCTGAGCTTATGGCCGGAGCCGGAGCCGCGGGATTTCTTGTTCTTCCCGGCGCCGCCGTTATTGCCCGTGCTGTTAGTGCCCGTGCCGGTAGAACCGCACTGGCCTTCCGGCTGCGGCGGGTGGGCGCGGCGGGCCCGGCGCTTGCGCTCATACGCGCTGGGTTCGGTGCGGCTCGCTTCGCTACCGTGCGCCTCACTACCGCGAGCCTCACCGCCACGAGCTTCGCTTCCGCCCGGCGCCGTGCCGCCCGGTTCAGTACCGCGAGGTTCTTGCTGTTCGTCCACTTATCCTCCGTAAACGTGCGGGGCCAGGGTGCCCACAAAAGGCAGATGCCGGAATTGTTCGGCATAGTCGAGTCCGTACCCCACCACGAACTCATCGGGAATATCAAAGCCTAGGTAGTCAACCTGAACGTCAACTTTAGCCGCCTCGGGTTTTCGCAGGATGGCCGCGATCCGCACCGATTGCGCCCCGCGATCCAGCAGATTCTTCTTCAGCCACGCGAGGGTAAGGCCGGAATCGATAATATCTTCCACGATGAGGACGTGCCGACCGGTCACATCAGCATCCAGATCCTTCAAAATCCGCACCACGCCGGAGGATTTGGTACCCATCCCGTAGGAGGACACCGCCATCCAATCCATATTCAGCGGAGAGTGGATTTTCCGCACCAGATCCGCCATCACCATGACGGCACCCTTGAGCACGCCCACCACGAGCAGGTCACCATCGTAATCAGCGTCAATCTGACGCGCCATATCCTCAAGCTTCGCTTGGATTTCCTCATTTGTGACGAGGATTTTTTCCAACTTATCACCCATATCGGTGTGGTCCATCACCATCTCCTTGAGCAGTTCCGCTGTGCTTCTAAGCCTAACGCGCGAAGACGACAATATTATCGCGCCGAAGCGCTCGCGCCCCGGGCAGGTCGCAGTGGCGCACGCCGCCCGGCCCGGTCACCAGCGCGTCGAGGGCCTCAATATGCCCCGCGCTCACCTCCCCGGCGCGTGCCCCCACGCGCAAGGCCAGGACGCGCAGAATCCGGGTGCGCACGGCCGTGGGAAGTTCGCGCAGCGGTGCAATAGGTACGACGACGCCGCACTCCGGCTCACCCGCCTCTTTCACCACACCGCGTTCTTCCCAGGTGGCCAGTTCCCGGGCCGCCCAGGTGTCCAAAGCCTCATTATCGCGGCGCAGCAGGCGGGCGGTGCGAGCCAGAGCTTCCACCGTTCCCGGCCCGAGCGTCTCACTCAGAGCAGGCAGGGCGCGTGAGCGCAGCGCGGCGCGGGTGAGCGGGCCACCGCCCGCCGCCCGCCACGGGCCATCGGGCTCATTGGAAGGATCCTCCACCCAGGCCAGCCCCTCATCTTGCAGCGCGGCGCGAAGCGCCGCGCGCCGCAGCCCCAGCAGCGGGCGCAGCGCAGTGAGCTCCGGGTTGCCCGGCAGCGGGCCCGCTTCCGGCATGCCTGCCAGGGAGCGCGCTCCCGAACCCCGCCCTAGGCCCAGGAGCACGGTTTCAGCTTGGTCGTCCGCGGTGTGGCCCAGCAGCACCGGGCTGTCCGCACCGGCCGCCTCGGCCAATGCCGCGTACCGGGCCGCTCGTGCCTGCCCTTCCGGGCTCGATCCACCGCCGAGGTCCACGCTGACCGCCGCGGCGTCGTCGTACCCCCAGGAACGCAGGCGGGCCGCAACCTGCGCGGCTTCGCGCCCCGCCTCCGGGCGAATCCCGTGGTTGACGGTGACCGCGCGCAGCAGGTAGCCGTCCCGGCGCGCCACGAAGAGCGCGATACGGGCTAGCGCGAGGGAATCCGAGCCGCCGGACACCGCTACCGTCAGCCGGGTACCCGGCCGGTATCCGCAACTCTCCAACAGCTCGCGCAAGCGGCGCCGCCCGGCCGCGTAAGCGGGGTGGGGTCCGGCCATTAGAGCTCCGCCACCGCGGTGAGGAAAGCATCCTCGGCGCCCCGCACATCCAACAACGAAACGTCGTGGTGGGAATCGGTGAGGATGGAGAAGGTCAGTAGCGCCCCCGAACGCGTACGCAGCACCCCGCTGAGCGAGACCACATCCGCGAGCGTCCCAGTTTTCCCGCGAATCATTCCGGGCGCGGCGCCCTCGGTGAGGCGGTCCGCCAACGTGCCGTTGAGCGCAGCTACCGGCAAGCCGGCCCCCAGCGCCCCCACCGTGCCATCGCTCAGATTCACAGCGTCCTCCAGGATCGCGAGCTGGAGCGTACAGGTGAGCCGATTCGTTTCGCTCAGGCCGGAATTATCGGAGATCACCACGCCGTCCAGCGGGTAGCCCAGCTCCTCCAGAACCGCGCGGGTGGCACGCGCCGCGCCCGCAAAATCCACACTTTCTCCGCGCTCGCGCGCCACCAGGTGCCCGAGGGTTTCCGCCAGGGTGTTATCCGATTCGGTGAGCATGCGGTCCACCAGCTCGCGCACGCTCGCCGAATGCACCGTGGCCAGCGGGTGGGCTGCCGCTTCCTTGGGCGCTTGCCCAGCGCGTACCTCCGCCACTTCCACTCCGGCCCCGCGCAGCTGCTCCGCGAGGGCGTTCCCGGCATCGAGGGCGGGCGTGGCACTGTAGTGGTAGCCCACCGCCCCACCGTTCAGCGCGAGCGGCGTTATGGGTGCCACGTAATCGTGGTTGACCGGATCGAGGGTGGGCGCGTACTCCGGCCCCGCGAAAAGAGAGGTATCAACGACGACGCTTACCGGGCCACCCGGGTGCTCGCGCGCGTAGGTGGCGGCGGCCGCGCCCAATTCCGAGAGATCGCCGCGGGCAATGGTGCCCGGGACCTGGGTGGCGGCGGTATCGGGAGCCAGGAACACATCGCCCCCGCCGATGAGGTGAATGGTGGTGCCGGAGGCGGCCACGCTGGTAGCGAAGCGGCGATCCGGGCCGAGGGTTTCCAGGGCCACCCGGGCGGTCACCAGTTTCATATTGGAGGCCGGTACCCGCGAGACTTTCGCATCCTTTGTGGCGAGCACCCGCCCCGTGGCAGCCTCGCGAATTTCGTAGGATACCTGGCCCGTGGGTGCCAGGCGAGCGGCGAATTCCTGCCCGAGGGCCGCGACCTTGGCAACGCTGGCATCCTCGAGTTCCGCAGGCTCGGGGGCGGTCGGAACGGTCACGGCCGGCACGGGAGTGGGCTGCGGATACGGCGCGGCGGCATCGGCCCTAGGTCCCAGGGTGAGCAATCCGGGGGTAAGATCAAAGGCATCAGCGAATGCGTACCCGCCCGCAAGAAGGAGCACCAGGGACAAAGCGATCTGAGCTTTTCCTTTCACGGGCCTATTCTTGCACGGAACGCAGCTCGTATTCTTAGGTGTTCTTATGTGCCAGCCGTCAGCGAGGAGAGCTTCACATGATGGAATTCGATGTCACCATCGAAATCCCCAAGGGAAATCGAAATAAGTACGAAGTAGATCATGAAACCGGGCGCATCCGCCTGGATCGCATGCTTTTCACATCCACCCGGTACCCCGATGATTACGGATTTATTGATGACACCCTCGGTGAGGACGGCGATCCGCTGGACGCCCTGGTGCTGCTGGAAGAGCCCACGTTCCCGGGTTGCGTGATTCGCTGCCGTGCGCTGGGTATGTTCCGCATGCGTGATGAAAAGGGCGGCGACGATAAGGTGCTATGCGTGCCAGCTTCAGATCAGCGGGCCTCCTGGCGTACCGAAATTGAGGATGTTTCGGAATTCCACCGCCTGGAAATCCAGCACTTCTTTGAGGTGTATAAGGATCTGGAGCCGGGCAAGTCCGTGGAAGGCGCCCACTGGGTGGGCCGCGAAGCCGCGGAGGAGGAAATTCGGGCCTCCTTCCAGCGGGCCATTGACGAAGGCTATTACACCGCGCACGAAGCGCAGCCGCCCAGCCAGCATTAGGCGGGTAGCCGGCCAGCACTAGGCGGGCAAATAACCCCAGGTAGAGACGTAAAAAGCGGGAGCTATGCAGATCATGCACAGCTCCCGCTTTTACGTAGCTTGCCTAGCCTACGCTAAGCTCACGCAGCTCAACCTAGTCGATAATCCGCACGTAGGTGGGGCTACCCCAAATCGGGCCTTCGCGCGTGCCACCTTCCGGGTTGGTGGCGGCGATATGCATGCCGTTGCCGGTGTAGATGCCCACGTGCCCGGGCCACCACAGCAGGTCGCCGGGTTGGGCTTGGGAGGGGGAAATCTCGTAGCCGGCCGAACGCTGCGCCCCGGAGGTACGCGGCAGGGAATACCCGAAGTGCCCGTACACATAGCGGGTGAAACCGGAGCAATCCCAGCCCGAGGGGGTATTGCCACCCCACACATAGGGCACACCCACGAATTGCCGTGCGAAGCTCACAATCGCCCAACCATTACCCGACGGTGCCGGGGCCGGTTCGGGTTCCGGTTCAGGTTCGGGATCCGGGGCTGGCGCCGGCGCGGGTTCAGGTTCCGGATCGGGTTCCGGTGCGGGAGCAGGCGCCGGTGCCGGCGCGGGAGCGGGCTGAGCTTCGGCTTGGCGCCGAGCCGCTTCTTCCGCGGCCGCCTGGCGGGCCGCCGCTTCCCGAGCTGCTGCCTCCCGGGCGGCCTGTTCCTGGGCTGCCGCTTCAGCCGCGATGCGCTGGCGTTCAGCTTCGGCCTGGGCGCGGGCCGCGGCTTCTTTCTGTTCTTGCTGGGCGCGTTCTAGCGCCGCCGTCGTGCCTTTTTGCCGGGCGAGGGTTTCGAAAAGTTGGTCGCGTTGCGCTTCGATGGAGGCCAGTTGGCTATCCAATTGGGAGGCGGCCGAGCTGGCATCTTTCGCGGCGCCCTCCGCGCGCGCGGCAATGGTGGCCTGCTCATTGGCCTTGCGATCCGCTTCGCCCTGGAGGGTATCGGCAATATCGCGGGCGGCCTGGTAGCGCTGTAGCTTTTGGTCGGTGGCGTGGCCGGCGGTGCGGAAAGCGCGCTGGCGGTCATCGGCATCGCGCAGGGATTGCGCTCCGAGCAGCGCGTTCGCGGCGGTGAGGGTGGTGGAGGAATCCCGGTACATCGCCGAGGAGATCGAGCCGAGCTCCCCGCGTGCAGCATCGGCTTCAGCCCGGGCACTATTGGCCACCACCTGGGCATCCATCGCGGTATTGACCGAATCTTCCAGGTTGCGCTGGGCACGCTGGGCTTCGGCCGCCTTGATGACCACATCGGTGCGGGCCGCTTCGGCCTGGGAGGCGAGCCCGGCCAGCGAAGCTTCGATCTGCCCGATACTTTGAGCTGTTTGCTTTTCCGCGGCCCGCGAGCGATCAATATCGCGTTCAACGTTATCCGCGCGGGCACCGGGTAGCACTGAGAGAGCGAGGGCGCAGGCGGCCAGCACAGCCGTTAGGCGCCGAGAACGATTCTCCACACGACCTCCAGAGGGCGGGCTTTCCCGCGCCCCGGACAGGTACGCGCAGACTAAACCCACAATTCGATATAAACACTAAGAACATACCTCACACCAGTCCAAAACGAAACATCTGCCCCAAAATTTCACAGGTGTAATTCTGTTCTTTTTCGTCACACCACTCACCTACATTTATCAGGAACCACAACTTTCACACAGGCGAGACACCGAACAAATCCGGGGGCACATCCGCACAGCGTTGCGAGCACCCGAAAGACTTAAAGTACGACGGCGCAGCTCCGCCGCCGGCACCCTCAACCAAGAATGTGATTTACACCGTGAACTTGACGAATACTGCCCTCACCTGCCTATGCTTGCACCATGTTCGTCATGCGAATGCCCAACTAGCGCACGTTCCGCGGCCCAGCCGCCCTAACGTGCGCTATCAGCCCTGCTGATTTTGGAAAAGAACACCAAGTAGAAAAATAAGCGGGCTGGTCAGAGCGCATTCGCCGCATCGCAGAATTCCATTCCCCATATTCCAATGTCACACCTCTGGTTTACCCAGAATGGATATTGCTGCGCCTGAGAAAAAGAATATTTTCTAGGTTTATGCCGGGGCGTTATCTACCGCCCGCTCCCCATCACAGTTTTGAAGGAGAGCACCATGTCAGAAAATCAGAATTCCCAGAACACTTTGCATTTCGACACCCTCCAGGTGCATGCCGGCCAGGTCCTCGACTCCGACCACGGTGCCCGAGCGCTGCCGATTTTCCAAACCACGTCCTATGTTTTTAAGGATAATGAGCAGGCGCGCGGGCGTTTCGCGCTCACCGATCCGGGCATGATTTACACCCGCATCACCAACCCCACCCAGGGCGCTGTCGAAGAACGTATTTCCGCGCTGTACGGTGGTACGGGCGGGCTGCTCCTCGCTTCCGGTTCGGCTGCTATTTTCTACGCGGTCACGAATGTGGCGCAGGCCGGGGATAATATTGTGTCCTCCGATTCGCTCTACGGCGGGACTTACAACCAGTTCAAGCACGTGCTCAAGAACTTCGGCATCGAGGCCCGTTTCGTGGAGAACCCTTCGGACCCCGCCAATTGGGAAGCCCTGATCGATGAGAATACCAAGGCCCTCTACGGGGAGACCATCCCGAACCCGAAGCAGGATATTCTCGACATTGAGGCACTTGCCAAGCTCGCCCATTCCCACGATATTCCGCTCATTGTGGATAATACGATCGGGACTCCGGCCAATGTGAACCCCTTCGATTTCGGGGCGGACGTGGTGGTGGATTCGGCCACCAAGTTCCTGGGCGGGCACGGCACCTCCATTGCCGGCTCCGTGGTGGAACGTGCGGGCTTCAACTGGAAGAACGGTAAGTTCCCCGGCTTCCACGAGGTGGACGAGTCCTACCACGGCATCGTCTGGGGTGATTTTCCCGGCGCCCCCTTCACAACTCGTATTCGTGCCACCCTGCTGCGTGATACCGGCGCCGCAATTTCTCCCTTCAATGCCTTCCTTATCGGGCTGGGCCTGGAGACCCTCTCCCTGCGTATCGACCGCCACCTCTCCAATACCCGCGCGGTGGCGGAATTCTTGGTCGAGCACCCCGGTATCGACTCGGTGAACTGGGCTGGTCTGCCGGGTAATCCCTACCACGAGCTGGCCGCCAAGTATGCCCCGAAGGGCCCCGGTTCGGTCTTCACGGTGGAAGTTGCCGGCGGTTTTGAAAAGGCCGCGGCTTTCGTGGAGTCCCTCCGTCTCTTCTCCAATCTCGCGAATATCGGGGACGCGAAATCACTGGTGGTGCACCCGGCTTCGACCACTCATTCGCAGTTAACCGAGGAAGAGCTGGCGGCCAACGGTATCAGCCCGGCCACCGTGCGCCTGTCCATCGGTATTGAAGATCCGCGCGATCTTATTGCCGATATTCGCCAGGGCCTCGAGTCCATCGCCTAGATACCAAAGATCAAGGATTATCATGACGCCCAGCCCCCAGTTCCTCGTGGGACACGCTCCCCTAGACCCGGTCACCGATGCCGAACCTATCGGTGATTTCGATACCGGCTACACCCCCGCTCCCCGCCTCACCGAGCGCCCTACCGGCGCCTGGCTGGAGGGGGACGACCCGGGTGAGCGCCGTTTCGCGGATCTTGGCCCCCTGGAACTGGAGCTGGGCGGCCGCCTGCCGCAGGTTCGACTCGCCTACGAAACGTGGGGGCAGCTCAATGCGGACCGCTCCAATGCGGTGCTGCTATGCCACGCCCTCACCGGGGATTCGCATGCCGCGGCGCGTGATGGGCAAAGCGGCTGGTGGAAAGATATTGTGGGCCCGGGCCTGGCCATTGATACAAATCAGTATTACGTGGTGTGCCCGAATGTGCTGGGTGGATGTCAGGGAAGTACCGGCCCGGCTTCGCCCGCTCCCGATGGCCAGCCCTGGGGCCCGCGTTTCCCGGAAATTACCATGCGGGATATGGCCGCGGCGGAGGCACGGCTCGCCGATCTGCTCGGGGTGCAGCGCTGGGCGCTGGTGGCGGGCGCTTCCTTCGGGGGCTGCCGCACCATGGAATGGGCGGCGTCCTTCCCGGAGCGGGTGGGGGCCTTCGCGGTGCTGGTGGCGGGCCCGGCCAGCACCGCGGAACATATTGCTTATGCGCACCTGCAAAATCTGGCGATCCGCCTGGATCCACGCTGGCGCGGCGGACATTATTACGATGCCGAACCCGATGAGAGTGGCGTGAGCGGCCCGGATGCCGGGCTCGGCCTGGCTCGTGAAATAGCGCATTTAACTTATCGCTGCGCCCCGGAGCTGGCGGCGCGTTTCGGGCGCACCCCGCAGGAGGGCGAAGATCCGCTGCGCGGGGGCCGTTACGCCGTACAGTCCTACCTGGATTATCACGGTGCGAAATTAGTGGCGCGTTTTGATGCGAATTCCTACCTGACGATCAGCCAGGCATTTATTACTCACGATATTGGGCGCGGGCGGGGCGGCACCGCGCAGGTGGTGGCGGGGCTGCAGCAGCCGGCGCTCGTCGTCGCCGTTGATTCGGATCGGCTGTTTTATCCGCAGCATATGGCGGACTTGGCCGCAGCTTTGCCCGGGGCGCACCCGCTCCAGACCGTGCATTCCGCGCACGGTCACGATGGTTTCCTTATCGAAAATAATGAGGTTTCCGCGATTATTGCGGATTTCCTCGCCGAGGTCGCGCCGGCGGATGCGCCAGTGGACGCGGTTCTCTAGCCGCCATCCCGCCCGCTACTCCGAGACTCGTTACTCGCCGAATTGCGACCAGTCTTCGCCGAGCACGGTGCCGCGCGCGTCGATCATCACGTGCCCGGCTTTGCCGCCGGCGCGCAGCCACCCGGTGTAGATGAGGTCCTCGGGCGCGGGGCAAGTGCCTTCGCATTCAGGTAGCTCGGCAGCCGCCGCTTTCACTCGCACGAATACTTCCGCGCTTTCCAGCTGCGCAAGCGTCAAGCCGATCTGCGCGCCGCGTTCGCGCACGAGGGTGGTGGCGCGGGTGAAGAGCGCGGCATCAAGCTGGGTGTAGTCAAAGGTGGGGACGCGTTCGAAGCGGAAAGGCCGCGAGGCCGCGAACCCGTAGGGCGTGGTATCGCGCGGCAGAGACCAGGAGTAGGTGACCGCGGCGTTATTGCGTTCGCCCACGGGAACGTCAATTTCGAGGCGGCGTTCGCGCACGAGGGCCCGGAACGCTTGCGTGGTCCCGGCTTCTTTTTCAATATCGACGACGGCGACACCTAAATCTTCAGCCCCGCTCACAAAATAGGAGCGTAATGGGCCCCCGCCCCAGTCTTTAATTTGGGTGGTGACGATGCGGACGGCTTGGTGCGGGTTGAGGAGGGCGGGCAGGAGCGTGCCGCCCAGAAATAATGCGATGCCCGTGAGCACAGCGGTGAGGGGGCGGAGCGGGTGGTCGTGCGCGGCCGCGGTGTGGAGGTAGCGGTAACGCAAATAAATAATGCCACCCAACACGATCAGTGCGCCGATCATAATGAGGCTGATGTAGAGAGTGCCGTGCCAGTCGTTCATCCAGAGCAGGGTGAGGGCGCCGAGGATGAGTCCGAAGCCGAGCGCGGGTAGCAGCCGGATGGCTGTTTCCCGCACACCGGGCTGGCCTTGTGTTGAGGGCACGGGCAGCTCCTCCCTAGTCGATAGGCTGTTATGGGGATTCTACAGAACACTCGCCACTTTGCTTTCTAGAAATCCGTGGTGGGGGTATGGGAAAGCAGCGGGTGAAGCGAGGCATGCCAGAATCGCCTGCTATGGCCCGGGCTTTCACCGCCGGGTGTCACTGCCCCGGACTCTGCTGCCCGGCACCCACGACCCGAACAACGCCACGCGGGCGGTAAAATCGAAGAAAAGCCGAAAGGATGAACGTGACTCGAGCCGCCGCACCCCACCATCCCGCGCTCGCGTGGGAACCCGACCTCCTCGGCGCCGGTTACGAACGCCTCACCCTTCCTCTTCCCGACGACGACGAAGGTGCCGTCTGCGCCACCCTCATCCGCGCACTGCCACCCGCGGGCACGCCTACCCCGAGCTTCGCTTTCCTCGCTATTCACGGCTGGAATGACATGTTCTACCAGTGGGCCCTTGCCGAAGCGATAACAGCTGCCGGCGGGGCTTTCTACGCAATTGACCTGCGTAAATATGGCCGCTCCTGGGATCCGCAGCGGCAAAGCTACGGCTACACGGATAGCATGCGGGTGTATTTTGCCGATATCGATGCGGCCCTGGCCGCCATGCGCACAGACCTCCCGGCTCGCTTCGGCCCCGCTGCAGCCCAACTCCCCACCATCCTGTACGGGCATTCCACCGGCGGCCTCACCGCCACCCTCTACGCCGGCTCCCGCCGCGGGAAAGATCTGGCTGGCCTGGTGCTTAATTCACCGTGGTTGGATTTGCAGGTGGGAGCGGCCGGGAGCGCCGTCGTCGTACCTGTGGCGGAACTGGCGGCGCGCACCGCACCGAAAAAACCGCTGCCCGTACACGACCCGGGCTTTTACGGGATGGTGCTCGACGCGTGGCGCCCGGAAGGAATGACGCGGGTGCCCGGGGCGCCGGAAGGTACCAGCGATCCGTTTTGGACCACCGGGTGGACGCCGGCCTGGGATATGCGCCCGGATCCGGCGCCGATTCGCGGCGGCTGGCTGCACGCGGTCATTCGGGCGCAGCGGTACGTGGCGCGGAATGTGCGGCTGCGGCTCCCGGTGCTCATGCTCACCGCGGCGCGCAGCATCGTGGCCACCGCGTGGAGCGAGGAGTTGCGCGAAGCCGATACCGTGTTGGACGTCGAGCAAATGTGGGCACGGGCCGCGGAAATAGCGAGCGATGTGCATATCCTGAAATTGGATCGTGCTGTTCATGACGTACTGCTCTCCCGCGCACCGGTACGCGAAGCCGGATTCGCGGAGATTCGCGAGTTCTGCCAGCGGCAAGTGCGGCGGGCCCGCTCAAGGTAGCTAAGCGTAAATAGATAGTCCGCGCCCCCGGGAAGCGAAAAGGGGAGGCGCCCGGAAAATCCGGGGCCTCCCCTTCCCTTTACCCTGGGCCGGATACTGGCCGGTGGGCCAGCATCCCGCGGGCGCTAGTTATTAGCGGCGGACGATGGGGGTATCAACGCCATCCCCATCCCAGTCACCAACCAGCATCTGGTCACCGGCCCGGCCATAATGCAAGGTGATATCAGCGTTCCCGCTCTTGAGCGAGTTCGCCACAAACACCTGGTTACCACGCCGAACAGCGAAGGTATCCTTGCCGTCACCATCCCAGTCACCAACAAAGATCTGGTCACCGGCCTTGCCATAGGAGAAGGAGGTTTCAGCCTTGCCGCCCGCGAGGGTGTTATTCACGAAGAACACGTTCCCACGCTGGACCGCGAAGGTATCCTTGCCGTCACCATCGAAATCACCGGCCAGCAGCACGTCGCCGTCGCGGCCGAAGCTGAATACCTGATCGGCATCCCCGGAACGAATCGAGTTGAGGACGAATACCTGGTTGCCGCGGCGCACCGCGAAGGTATCCTTACCGTCGCCATCCCAGTCACCAACCGCGATGGTGTCATCAGCACGTCCGAAGGAAATCACTTCATCAGCAACTCCGCCGGAGAGGCTGTTCTGGATGAAGATCTGGTTGCCGCGGCGCACTGCCAGGGTTTCCTTGCCATCGCCATCCCAGTCACCGATCAGGACCTGGTCGGCGGCTCGCCCGTAGGAGAAGACCTGCTGGGCAACCGTGGAGGTCCAATTGTTGGACAGGTAGAACACGTTTCCGGTATCACCCGGCTTACCGGGCGTGCTCGGTTCGGGCGCCGGCGTCGGGTTCGGCACCGGCTGACCCGGCGTCGGATCCGGGGTACCCGGGGTACCCGGCTCACCCGGAGTGGGCTCCGGTTCCGGTGCGGTCTCCTGGGCTACCGTGACGCTCACCGTCTTGGTGACGGCAGCCCCGGCAGCATCGGTGGCAATGAGGGTCACCGTATTCTCGCCCGGGTTGAGCACCGTGCCCGGCGCCAGGGTGAGAGCGGTATCGCCCGCGGCCCCGGCTGCGCCGTCGTCCTTCACCGTGTACTTGGCGAGTACCTCGGCGGCCAGTGCTTGCCGGTCAAGAGCGCCGGCGGGCGCCGTGAGTTCCACGGTGTCCGGACCCTCGATCACGGGCAGGCTGTCCTTCGTGAAGGAGATGGACTGCGCGGTGGAATTACCGGCCAGGTCGGTGCCTTCCACCGTGAGAGTGTACGTACCGGCCGGCAGCGCGGCGGTTTCCACGGTGTAGTTGAGAGCGGTCGCAGCCTCACCAGCGGTATCGCCGGCCGCTGCGTCGTCGGCAACCGGAGCATCGGCCTCAGCCATAAGCCCGGCCGCGTCCTTCACGCCCGCAACCACGCGTGCGGCGTCGTTCTTATCCGCCACACCGTTAGCATCAACCTGCACGGCCTTCGCGGCATCCGCACCGTTCGCACCCGCGTCGTTTCCGCCACCGAAGTAGGTCTTGACGTCCACGAGGCTGTCCTCAACGCTCTGGCCGAGCAGGCTCGCATCGGTGCTCTGCTCGCTGAGCACGTCCCCGTTGAGGAGCACGCGCGCGGCCTTGAGGTTGGGGTCGGTCACGCTGGTGGCAATGGCAGCGCCGTCGCGAATAACCGCGCCGTCCGTGCCGTTGATGCTCACCGCCGGGCCGTCCTTATCCACCACCACGGGGATGGTGTTGAGCAGGGTATTGCCCATGCCGTCACCGAATTGCACGAGGACCGTATCGCCGTCCGCAACCGGGAATGCCTGGTTGAAGCTGCGGGTATTGGTCTTGGTGCCGCCCACGGTGTGGTCGATAATGCTGCGCACCACCGAGCCGTTGATCTTCAGTTCGTAACCCCAAGCGTCGTCGGAGGCGGTACCCGCGAAGGTGACCTCATCCGAATTCGCGTAGAGCACGCCGTTGTACAGGGTCGGTTCCGTGAAGGACACCTTGGGGTACCCGGTATCCCAGAAGACACGCAGGATGGTATCCATACGAACCTTGCCCGCGGTATCGGTCACCTTCATGTGGAAGGCGTTAATACCGGTGGTCACCGGCACCGCGGCTTCGAAGGTGCCATCGGCCTGCACGTTCACGTTAATCGCTTCCGGAACAACGTAGTCGCCGGCCTCGTTCACGGTCACGCGCGGCTGAAGCACAAAGGCGGACACGCCCTGCGCCTTACCGCGCAGCACCAGCTTGCCGTCCGCCGTCTTTTCCGCGGTGGACATATCCGGTAGGCAGGTGGTGCCGAAGCATTCCACATTCGTGAAGGTAGGTGCTTGGTACGACGACGTATCTTCCGCCACGACCTCCCGGCCTTCGTAGGTGACCGTTTCGGTGGTGGTATTTCCACCATCGGAGGCCACCACGGTGGCGCTGACGGCATCAGCTTCCGGGGTGAAGGTAGTGGTGAAGCCACCGGTGGCATCCACCTCAACGGCCTTGCCGTTGATCTTGACAGTGAGGGTAGCGCCGGCGCGCTCATCGCGCACATTACCGGTGATCGTGACGGAACCGTCCTCGGCCACCGGCTGCTTGCCGCCAGCATTGAGGGAGGTAATCGCCACGCTCGGGGCCACCGAATCGTAGGTGACGGTCAGCACCGTGCGGGTGATTTCGCGGCCGTTATCACCGTAGGCAACCACGGGGATATTCTGGGTGCCTTCGGTCAGCGCAACCTGGGCACCGAAGAGTCCCCCACTGAGCTCCGCATCCGCACCGGCCACGCTCACGCGGGCCACCGCATCGGAAGCCAGGCCGAAGACGGTCAGCTTGCCATCCTTGACAAGGCTGTGGTTCGGGGTGAAGACCTCGGTGTTGTACTTCTTCAGGTTCGGGATCTCAATGGCGTTCGCGCCCAGCACCTTGGTGACCATGGTGGTATTCATACCCAGGTCGCCCACGGTGACCACAACGTAGGAAACGCCCTCGGGAAGCACCACTTCGAAGGAAGAATCGGAATTCTTGGTGACCGGCTTGATCTGGCCGCCCTTATCCGTTTCCACAATCGGCGAGGAGAAAATCCCCGAGCCGGTTTCGGTCACGGTGAAGGGCAGGATCTTCTGTCCATCACGCTCGAAGGGTTCACCCACGGAAACTTCGGGGGCAACGGTATCCACGCCGAAGGGCATATCGAGGGTCTGCCAGTCGAAACGATCACCCAGGCGCGCCTTGACGCGGTAGGTGTAGCGCCCATCCGGAATCGCCTTGAAGCTCGCGCTGGCCGCATCCCACACCGTGCCATTGAAAGCGTGGCTGCGGTAGGGCTGCGCAATATTCTTCGTGCCGAGGGCAGTACCCGCGATCTGGCGAGAGAGTTCCTGTTCCTCACCCACGCGCGTTACGAGCTTGCCGGCCGCATCGTAGATTTCGAACTGGGCTTCTTCCGCGTTACGCAGTTGCGTCAAATTCGGGACAACCGTATCAGCGCTATTGTCCTTATTCGGCGAGAGCCAGAATTCCCCGAAGATATTGTTCTTCATGGGGAGGGTCATCCCGAAGAGCGTGGTGGTCAGCTGGGAGGTGGAGGTATTTCCCTCACCCCAGGTCTGACCCGGCGCCACGAAAATGGGTTCGGCGTTCCAGTCCCCGGCGAAGCCAAGGTAGGGCACCTTAATATCCGGGGTATCCTGCACGCCGGCGAGCACCGCCCAGCCTTCCACGAAGTGGTTACCCTTGCTCGGGGTGAGCGTGAAGGTGACCTGGGTGCTTTCCCCGGGCGCCACGGTGAGGACCTTACGGTCCGCCGTCAGCGTTTCCTTGGAAATGAAAGTGGAGGTGATGTCGTTCGCGTTATTCGTTTCGTTGACGACTTCCTGACGCGGAATCGCGTAAGCCGCTTCCTTATCGCCGTGATTGGTGAGGGTCACGGTGAAGGACACCGGCCCGTTCACCTGGCCCAGAGCCACCGAATTAGCGCCGTCCACGCGGGCGTGCACCTGGGAGGCCAGAGCGTGATCCACGCGCACCAAACCGGCGCCGATCTGGCGCGGGGCGTAAGGAACACCGTCGTGCCGCGGAATTTCCGCGGTGTTCATGAGCAGCGTTTCCGCCAGGCTGAGGCGATCCGCCCGGGACATATCCGGGAAGCGCTCCCCGAGAACCTGGAGCACGCTGGCCATGGCGCCGGCCACGTTCGGGGCGGCCATGGAGGTACCGGACATCGAGCCGTAGGTATTGGAATTCAGCGTGGAGTAGACGTTGCCGCCCACACCCGAAATATTCGGCTTGAAGTCCAGGTTGGAGGTTGGGCCCCAGGAGGTGAAGCTGGAGGGAGCACCGGCCGTGGCCGAGGGCGTGGTCCGGGCTTCATCCGTGAGAGCGATAGTGACCGGGGTGCCGGCCTTGATCGCCTCCACGAGGCGCAGTGCATCAGAACGGAACATCACGCCACCGGGGAAGGTGTATTCGTCAATACCGCCCATGGAGATCATGGAATCCCCGCCGGCTTCGTGGTTGTAGATAATCACACCGGCCGCACCGGCCTTTTGCGCATTACCGAATTTCTCCCCGAAGGTGATGCCGCCGCGCTCAATCAGAGCGTATTTACCGGTGGTATCCGCCGGGAATTCTTCCGGCTTACCGGTTCCGGCGGCCACCGCTTCGCGGGCCACATTATCCGGCTTGCCGGTGGCAAGTTCGTAGAAGAGATCTTCGGATGCGCCGTTCACGGTCACACGAGCGACCGAGCGAGTTTCAAAATTATTGTCAATCGAGGCAACCGAAAGCGTGGCATCATGAGCCGAAGGCGAGCCGATCACGCCGTCGTCCCATTTACCAAACATATCGTCTTCGGTACCGCTCGGCGAGAAGTTGAGCCCGGAGTTACCGGCGGAAATCACCGCAAGCACGCCCTTGGCTCGGGCTTCTTCAATAGCCAGGCCCGCACCGTTGGAGTATCCAAAACCGTTATCGGAGCCCAGCGAGAGGTTAATAACGTCGGCACCCAGCTTCACGGAATCTTCAATGGCGGCAATAATATCGCCGTCGGCCGCGCCGCGTGAACGCGCCGGGTCATTGGAGAAGACCTTCATCGCCAGCAGCTGGGCATTGGGGGCCATACCTTCCACCCGGCCGGTGGTGGCGAAGGTTTGCCCTTCATCCAAGCCATTCGCCGCGGCAATACCGGCCACGTGCATGCCGTGCATGGACGAGGTGGTATCGACGATCTCGAAATTATCATCGGCGTAGTTGTAACCGTTGGGAACCTTACACGTGAAAGTGGGATTCGCAGCGGTGTTAATATTCTTAATCTTCGCGGTATCGCAATTGTCGATGCGCATATCGCGGTGAGTCGGGTCGATACCCGTGTCCACAATCGCAATAACCATGCCGGTGCCATCCGCGCCGGCATCAGCCAGGGCCGCGGGTGCACCCTGCATATCGCGCGAGGCATCTTCGAGGGGAACATTTTCCTGCGGCTGCGTTGCGAGGGCGCCCTGTGCGAGGGCACCCGTGGCAGCCGCGTTCTGAGCGAGCGCGCTCTGGGCGACGGCGCGGGAAATATCGGCCGCACGCTCGGTCGCGGCAACGTTCGTCGTCTGGTAGACGCGCTCGCGCTTGACCGATGCCACCGCTCCTTCCGCTTCCAGAGCCGCCATCTTATCCGCCGGCATCGTCGCGGCGAAACCGTTGACGAGGTAGCCGAACTGGCGCTCAAGCTGCAGACCGTACTTCTCCGACCACTGTGCCACCAGGTCGTCCTGCGTGGCCAGGCTCTGCGCCTCACCGGCATCGCTGCCCAGGCGCGACCGGTCCCTGAGGAGCACAATAACCCGCACCCGCTCATTGGAGCCCTGCAGATCCTGGAAGGCAGCCAGTTCGGGGTTATCGGGAGAGAAGAGACCGGCGAAAGCGCCGGCGGGATTCGACGGCGCTGGCTGATCCGCAGCAAGCGCCGGAGTAGTGAGTACGCTTAAGACGAGCGCAGCCGTGACGGATAATCCGCCCAGGCGGCGCCAGTTAAAACCTGTCACACCTTCTCCTAACTTCGTGACGGGAGGGATCCCGTCGGGGAATCCGGTGATGTCATTCCTGCACGGCGGCCAGGGTTCGGGCAGAGTTGGGACGACGGCGCACGCGGCGCAGCCTCCCCACCCCGCCGCGCATATCTACCAACCAGTGGAGAAGTTATGCACCCCTCCCGCTCAGCCTCTCACCCTTGAGCGATAGACCGGCAGTGCGTGACGCGTGGGAATACCGGATGCGGGCTATCATCGCAAAGAATGGTGCGCATCCGCCCAGAGCGTCCACAACGTGAACACTCCCGTTAGGCCATTGATATTTATGCGCCTAAAATTCGGGGTGCGGAAGCGGGCACCGAGGCGCCGCGCAGAGCGGGCCGCGCGCTCACGGCGTGCCCGTCACTGGTGCGGTTGCCGGATAAGCGGCCAGGGGTCCAGGGTTTCCAGGGCGGCCACAATGGAGAGCAGCAGCTGTTCTTCCCCGAAGCGGGTGGCGCCCACGTGCACCCCGAAGGGCAACTCTGTGCCATCCACTTCCGCGCGGTGGATCGGGATGGCTACCGCGGCCGGCCCGAACATATTCCAGGAGCTGGTCCACGGGCTCACGATGCATTGGCGCCGGAAATCTTCAGCCGGATCATCCGGGCAGCATACCCAGGCCGGATCGGCCGGCGGGGTGCCGAGCGCCGGGCTGAGAATCACATCGAAGCTGGCGAAAGCCTCCCCCATGCGCCGGGCAATGGCGTACATCCCCTGCAGGCCGGCCATAAGTTGCGGCGCGGATGCCTCCCGCCCGCGAGCGCGCAGCCACTGGCTCATCGGGGTGAGGAGTTCTTCGCATTCGGCCGGGAGTGGGATAGCTGCCGCGCCCGCCTGCCAGATCGGCATAAAGGATTGCCAAGCTTCCGGCCCGAAGGGCCGCGCGATCTGTTCCACCCGTGCACCCATGGCGCGGAAATCTTCCGCGGCCCGCGCCACGGCCTCCAGGCAGGCGGGATGGATCTCAGTATCAACATTGAGCGGTTCGGTGAGCACCCCGACCCGCAGGTCGGCCAGGGCGAGGGCCCGGCTGCGCGCTTGCGGCCCGCATCCGAATTCCGCATCCAGGGTGGCCAGGTAGTCCCCCGATCCCGGGTAGGGGCTCCAATCCCCGGGCCGGCGTCGCGCAATAATATCCAGCCCGGCTGCCAAATCGCGGGCGGTACGAGCCAGGACCCCGGCGGTAGCCAACCCGCTATCGGAGAAGAAGGAGCACCCGGGTCCGGGCGAGACCAGCCCGCGGCTGGGTTTGATGCCAAGTACCCCGCAGTGCGCGGCGGGAATGCGGACCGAGCCGCCACCGTCGTTTCCGTGCGCGATGGGGACCACGCCGGCCGCAACCGCCGCGGCCGCTCCCCCGGAGGATCCACCGGCACTACGGGCCAGGTCCCAGGGGGTGCGTGCCGGTGTGAGGCCGGCCGGTTCGGTGTAGCCGACGAAGCCGAATTCGGGGGTGGTGGTTTTTCCGATGGTTACGGTGCCGGCGTCCAGGATGGACTGGGCTACCCCGCCGGTGGTGGTGGCAATATTTCCGCGCATGGCCCGCGAGCCGTATTCGGTGGGCAGGCCGGCCACGTCGTCGAGGTCTTTGATGGGGAAGGGCACCCCGGTGAGCGGCCCGCCTTTGCCCCCTTTCAGTTGCCTGGCGGCGGCGTGGGCTTGGCGCAGCGAGAATTCTTCCGCGATATGCGTGAATGCCCCGACCGCGGCGCCGCGGCTGCGGGCCCGTTCCAGCACCCGTTCGGTATGCGCGACGGGGTCCAGGCGGCCGGTGCGCATGCGCCGCGCCAGCTGCACGGCAGAAAGATCCAGGGGGTCCACGTTCTCCTCAAGAAATTCCATGCTCACAGTGTACGTGAGATAGGGCACGTTTGCCGCGAACCCTGGCACATTAAGTTTCGGTGCGTTTCTAGTCGGTTTCCACGCCGTCCTCTTCTGTTTCCGTGCCGGCGCGGGCGGCCCAGGGGCCGTGTTTCGCCCGTTCCACGGCTTCTTCGCGCGCCGCGGCGGTGGGAATGGCCAGGTTTTCCATCAGCTCGGCTATGTGCGTGGCGGCATTTTTTTCACGACGACGCCGCAAGCTGGCGGCGGTAACGGCAATCTCCTCCGTGGATAAGTTCTGGGACAGCTTGGCCTTGCCAATAATTTCCGTGACTTTAATATCCACGCCTACGATGGCGCGCAGCATGCGGCGCAGCTGCTCGGGCCGCGCGTGGGTTTCGGGGAGCCAGGTGCCGCCGTGGTGGGCAATTTCGTGGGCGTCTACTAATTCCCGCAGGGTGGGGATGAGCCACGCGGGATCCTCGTGGATAGTGAGCTCGCCGCGCAGGTGCACGGTGAGGTAATTCCAGGTGGGAACCCGGGCCAGCGGCGCATCTGCCGGGCCGGGTGGCATATCGGAGGGTGATATATAGGTATTCGGGCCGGTGACCACCATGAGGCAGGGGCCGCTATCGCCCGCTTGGGGATTAATACGTGCCATATGGCTGTGGAGGTGGAGAGTGCCGGCGTCGTCGTACTTAATATTAAAAGGAAGGAGCGTGGCGTCCAGGCCGCGCGGACCGGCCGTTATTAATTCTCCCACCCCGATCTGGGCAGCTAGTTCCACCGCGCGTTCCGGTTCCAACGCAAAACGACTCGCCACATACATGACAGCCAGTGTAATGCGCGCGGCTACGGCGTGCGCATGACCTCCACCGGGTCACGATAGGCCGCGAAAATCGCCGGGGGAATGCAGGCAAGCAGCGCCACGAGCACCGCGAGCACCCCCACCGCCACCGAAAAATCGAGGGCGACCGGATTGCCGCTCAGCCGGCAATAAATCCAGGCCGCGGCAATGCCCAGCGCGGTACCGCCCACGGCCGGGTAGGCGATGCGCGCGATGACCAGGGCCACCAGCCCGCCGCGGGTGATGCCGAGGGTGCGGCGCCGGCCCAGGTCGCGGCGGCGGATCAGCACGTCTGCCAGGACCACCGCGGCGATGAAGAGCGCCCCCACCCCGAGAATGAGGATGAGGAGGGCGCGGCCCATGCCCGCTACCTGCCCGGTCACGGCCACGCCCTGTTTCGCCTGGCTGACGGAGCTGCGAATAATAAGTTTGGTGGGGTCGAAATCCCCGATGGCCGCGAGGGCAACATCGGTCACCGCGGCAATATTTTCGGCGTCGTTGGCCAGTGC
This sequence comes from Actinotignum sp. usb-actsch-213, assembly GCF_059085665.1. Lineage (NCBI taxonomy): Bacteria > Bacillati > Actinomycetota > Actinomycetes > Actinomycetales > Actinomycetaceae > Actinotignum > Actinotignum sp. usb-actsch-213. The sequence continues at coordinate 3,769 of NZ_JBHNSQ010000073.1, read as the reverse complement.
GGTCACCCGCACGTAGGCGCCCGAGCCGCCCCCGGCCAGGAGGTAATTATCGAGGTCGTCGAATCCGCCGCTGGGGGTGAAGGAGCCGACCACGGCCCATTGCCGCCCGCCGCGCGATTCCACGTACCCGCTGGGGAAGGCCAGGCGCAGCTGCGGCAGCATGGCTTCGGGCACGATGGCTTCTCCCGGGCCGGGATAACGCCCGGCTGTTAATGTAATTATTTTGGAGATGTCGCCACCGGTTTCCACCAGGGCGAATAGTTGAGAGGCCGGGCCGAGCGGCCCATTGACCACGTCCACCGTGCTCCGGTATCCCACTACCCCGGCCACCCCGGAGGTGCCGTGCAGGGTTTCCAGGAATGCTTCGGGGAGCAGCCCGGCGTTATTCTGGTCAATGAGGGTGAGCTGGCGGGCTTGCGGGCCGGTGAGCTGGCGATGCAGCTCGGCTTCGGTGGCGGCCTGGCGGCCCACCGTCACTAAGGACGCCGCGCACATCACCCCGAGCACCAGAGCCACCAAGATGGTGGTAACCAGGGCCCCGCGCGCATTTTTCGCTCCTTCGCGTAGCAGAACAGCGAATTTCATAGCCGCACCACCTCGTCTGCCGCATTGACAACCGTGGGATCGTGGGTGGCAATAATGACACTGCATCCGGATTCCGCGGCCTGGCGTAAGGCGCCGAGCACGAGGTTGGCATTATCCGGGTCGAGGTTTCCGGTTGGTTCGTCGGCCAGGATGAAGGTGGGGGAATTGACGAGGGCGCGGCAGACCGCCACGCGCTGGGCCTGCCCGCCGGAGATTTGCCCGGGCCGGTGGTCGGCGCGGTGTTCCAGGCCCAGGCCGGCCAGGAGTTCGCGGGCGCGGGTGCGGGTGGCGGCCAGCGAATGGCCCGCGTAAAGCCCGGGTTCCATCACGGAATCGAGCACGGGCCGGGTGGGGTCGAGTTCGGAATCTTGGAAAACGAAGCCGATGCGGCGGGCGCGCAGGCGCGAGCGTTCCCGGTCGGTGAGCTCGCTGGCGGCGGCGCCGTCGATGAGGACCTGCCCGGAGCTGGGCGTGAGCGTGAGCCCGAGGAGGTAGAGCAGGGTGGATTTGCCGCGCCCCGAGGCCCCGGTCACCGCGGTAATGGCGGCGGGGGCGAAAACGTGGGTGAGGCCGTCGAAGAGTTCTTCGGCGCCTTTCCGGTAGCGGAAGCGCAGCTCACGGGTGGCGATACCGGGCGCGTCCATTACTTCGTGCTTTCCGGGCTCGGGGTGGCTTCGGTTTCTGATTCTGCGCCGGGGCCGCCGGGTGCCCCGGGCACGCCGGCCTTCTTCGCATCGGCCAACGCATACACGCTTTCTCCAGCCCGCACGCCCTCAACTACCGCCAGGCCGCCGGCCACGGTCTGAACCGTGACGGTGCGGGGCGCCGCCTCCCCCACGACCCTCACGCTCACGGTCCCATCCGGCATCGTGGACAGTGCGGAAACCGGCACGGTAGGCCCGGTCACCGCGGGCACGATCTCAATATCGGTAAGGAGATAGGCTTTTTGGCTGGCCGGTAATTCCCCGCACCGAGTGCCGCACAGCAGCCCGCCATCTTCCGCAGTAACAGGGACCTTGACCTGGCCGGATCCTGTTTCCTCCGGCTCACCGGTAATTCCAATGAGGGGCTGTTCGCCCAGCTTCACACGAATACCCATTCCCGGCTGAACCATGGCCTGCTGTTCACGCGTGATTTCCATATAAAAACTGGGTGTTCCGGACACCGAGTTAATAATATTTTCACTTCTGGTCAAGACCGCACCAGGCCAGGCAATACTGCGGTCCAGGGTGAGCGCAGCTGGTAGTTGCGGCACTGCCACAAGTTCCCCCAGGCCGACGACGCCGCTCTGTTCCTGCCCGCGCGCCTTTTGCCACGCTTTCGTTGCCGCGGTGGTGGCCGGGCCAAATTTCCCATCTGCCACGGTGTGTGAGTAGCCGAGGGCGGCAAGGAGCCGCTGGTATTGGGAGACATCCTCGCCTTCGGTTCCTTCGGCGAGGGGCCGCCAGAAGGGGGTGGAACCTTCTGCCGCGATTACCTCGGTATTTCCGACGGTGTAGAGAGTGTCTCCGGCGTGGAATTCTCCGTCTGCGGCAACGGAGGTGACGGTGCCGTTGAGCTGGTTGACGGCAACCGGTTGTGCCGCGCGTTCTACCGTGGTGGAGAGTGTGAGGGTGCGGCCAATATTTTGCTCGGTTACGGTGACGGTCATTGTCTCCGCTCCCGTTTGGGTGATCCGCTCCGGGGGTTTCAGGGTGGTGCGGCCCGCCCAGAATGCCAGTACCGCCACGAGGAGGAGTGTTATTACACCTGCGAGGATCTGAGTTATTTTCTTGTTCATGGCAGCACGCCTTTCGTGGTAGCCACGCGCTTACACGTGAATGGTAAACATCATGGTGTTATTTTATTCCATAGAATTCTGTGGCGGGAGGAGTCTCCGGGCAGACTTTCCATACCTCTACCGGGATTCGGAATCCGAGAGAACCGCCGTTATCCGGCCACCAGCGATGCTCCGGATCGGTGTGAAACTTAGCAACATAGGTTTCCCGAGCCGGACGCTCGGAAGTATCAACGGTAAATCCGTGTGCTGCCAGGCAGGGGATATAGTATTCATCCCAATAATCCCAAACCACCCGCAATTGCTCTTCCGACCAATCGGTAAGAAATTCCGGATTGAGAAAATACATCGCATAGCATTCGTAACTAGCTAACTGGTATGCCTGTTCTTGCGATTCCGGAATACTCCCATCGGAAGCAACCCCGCCTTTGGGATTGACATGGAATCCAAAACCCTTGTTGGTCAAACACTCAGCCATTTTGATGTCCGACTGTTCCGATGACTCTTGCCATTCAACCAAAGGAACATCGGGAGGATCGTCAATTCCCAAAAACTCCGCATCGCGTTTTAGCCATTGTGCTCGAAAAGCAAGTTTCTCTTCCTCCGTGTGGTAACGGGGTGAGATCTTGATTCTTGCTTTCCAGGTATTCGGATCCCATTCGGATGCTTGAGCAACGGCGGTGCCGTGACTGGTTGCCCCGGCACTTCCAGAATCAGAACCAGCCTGGGCGCAACCACCCACTGCCATGAGTAGCGAACTAATGACCGGTACAATCCTATGCTTCATGCGACACCTCTATCCGCTGCGCATCAATTGATCCCGTAAAACTCTGTAACTGGCGGCCTTTCCGGACACATCTTCATAACTTCCGGCGTGATTCGGAAAGAAAGCTCACCCTTGTTATTCGGCCACCAGCGATGCTCAGCATCAGAGTAAAACGTCGTCGCGTAAGCTTCCCGCCCAGGACGCTCGGAAGTATCAACTGTGAAGCCATGTGCCGCCAGGCAGGGGATATAGTATTCATCCCAATAATCCCACTGGACCCGCAACTGATCCTCTGTCAAATTCGCAAGAAACTCTGGGTTAAGGAAGTACATCGAATGGCACTCATAGGCCGCCATACCGAAAGCCTCCTGCTGCGATTCAGGGATCGGAGGATCAAACAGAATTCCCCCTTGCGGAGCAACCTCAGCGGAAAACCCTTTACTCCGCATGCATTCCGCCTGCTTTTCATCGGCCGCATGCGGAGAATCCATCCACTCAACTAGAGCAATATCAGGTGGATTCGCCACACCCATCGTCGTAGCATTACGCTCTAGCCAGCGTTTCCGGAAAGCTAGCTTATCTTCCTCACTTGTAAACTTAGGAGAAATCTCTATGTCAGAGGTCCAAGAATTAGGATTCCA
>NZ_JBHNSQ010000072.1:0-34556 GCF_059085665.1 Actinotignum sp. usb-actsch-213 | reverse complement strand
GTAGGCATCACCTTTGATAACCGCCATGATTTTCTGGCCCGTGAGATGGGCCCGTACCCGGGTGAGGTTCTGCTCGAGCGCACCCAGGCTGATGGTAGCTCGGGAGGTGAAAACTGCGGGATCAAGGCTAAACATGGTGTTCTTCCTGTTGAGGCGCGGATAGGAGTGCGGGGCGGGACTGGCGAGCTGCGGCGCGCTGGTCACCTGCGGGCGAGCCGCGCTGCGAGCTGCCGGCCGCGGGCCGCGGCGCGGGCGTGCCTGTATTCTACGCGCCGCCCAGAATCTGGCCGATGACCTCCGGGATGCGCGCGGCGATCTGGGCTGCACTGATAGGCCGGCCCGGCGCGGGCGCGGGCTCCCCGAGCGCGCCCCGCGCCGGCGCGGCGAAAGGTGTTCCGGCCGCGAGCGCGGCAGCGCGGGCATGAACGTGCAGGGCAGCGGCCGCAATACGGGCGGCCGCCCCGGGTGCCAGGCAGGCAGTCGCAGCGGGTGCATCGATTGCGGTGGGCCCGCCCGCGCCATCTGCCGGCTCGGTGAGTTCAGTGTGCCCCGCAACCTCCGTGTGCTCGCCAACCACAGCGTGCTGAGCGAGCATGGCTCCGATGAGCCCGGCCAGCACATCGCCAGCCCCGGCCACGGCGCGCCAGCCCGGCGCCCCGCCCTGGGCGTAGCACTGTCCGCTCGGGCTGGCCACCACATCAACGGATCCCTTGAGCACCACCGTCGCCCCCAACCGGGCCGCCAGAGCCCGCGCGGCCGCCACCGGGCAGGACTCAATCACCGCGCGGCTAAAAGGCCTGCCATCCCCGTCGCGGAGATCCAGTTGCGCGGCGAGTAGGGCGGCTTCCCCGGCGTGCGGGGTGAGCACCACGTGCTCGCCGAACCGCACGCCCGCCCGCGCCGCCATATCGGCGATGGTGGGCAGAGCGCCGGCATCCACAACCACCGGGGACCCGTCTTTAAGCGCGGCGTGCAGGAGGGCCGGTGCTCCCGGAGGATCGCCCGAACCAACCGCGAGGGCCTGGATCCGCCCCGGGGCCGCCACCACTTCCGGATGCGCGGTGATAACCAGCTCCGCGACCTCATTCTCACCGAGGTAACGTACCATCCCGGGTCCCGCCGCGAGAGCGGCCGTCGTCGTTAATAAACCCGCACCCGGGTACTGCACCGAACCGGACACGATCCCCACCACGCCGCGGGTGTATTTGTGGTCGTCCGCGCCGGGGACCTGCCACAGGTCCGCCACATCGGAATCACCCAGGCGCAGCACGGATGGTTCGCCCAGGTGAGGGGCGAAGCCGAGCTCCACCACCTCGATGCGCCCCGCGGCCCGGCGGGCCGGGTCGAGCACCAGCCCGGCCTTGGCTGCTCCCATGGTCACGGTGAGGTGGGCGGAGAGGTAGGGGCCGGGCAGGGCGCCGTCGTCCACCCCGATCCCGGAGGGAGTATCCACCGCGACCACGAGCGGTTCCACCGGGCTGGCCAGACGCTCGGATTCCAGCGCGGCAAGCCACGAAGCCAGCGGTTCGCGCGCCGGCCCACGCGCCCCGATGCCGAGCAGCCCGTCCACCCAGACGGCGCTGCGGCGCGCGAGCTCAACCGCCTGCGCCGCGCTGGCCTCGCGGATGAGGGTGCCGCCGGCGCGCTCCAAAGCCTGCGCCCCCGCGCGGTGATAAGCAGGCAGCGGAAGCGCCGCCACCACGGTGGCCCCGCGCCGCGCCAGATATGCACCGGCGTAGAGGGCGTCCCCGCCGTTATTACCCGCCCCGGCAAAAATCGCGATGCGGGTCCCGCTCACGCGGATGGAGCGACGGCGCAGCTCCCAAATAATCGCATTCGCGAGCGCCCGAGCGGCCCGGGCCATGAGCGGCTCGCCGGCCGCCAACAGGGGTTCTTCCGCGGCTCGCACGGTCGCGGCATCATAGGTACGCAACATACTGGTATGGTAACGCGCGCCCGCGCACCCGGAGCTGGGCCGGCGCGGTCACGAACCGCAAGCGGAGCCGCGCACCTGCGCCGCGATACCCGCGCCCGCGCACCCCGCCGCCCAGCTAGTAGGCTGGCCCCATGGAGTCCAACCGTCACCTCGTCACCTTCACGCACGACGAATGGAGCGCCCTCGCCAAGAACGCGCCCCTCCCCCTCACGCACACGGATGTGCGGCACCTGAAAGCCCTGGGCGACCCGATTGACCTGGCCGAAGCGGATGCTATTTACCGCCCGCTCTCCGCGCTGCTGCAAATGTACGCCCAGGAAATCGGCGATCTGCACCGCAAAACTTCGGATTTTTTGGGTTTGCGCGAACAGCGCACGCCTTTTGTGATCGGTATTGCCGGTTCGGTTGCGGTAGGAAAATCGACGACGGCGCGACTTCTCCAAGAGTTGCTTCGGCGCTGGCCCTACACACCCCGCGTGGACCTGGTGACCACGGATGGCTTCCTCTACCCCAATGCGGTGCTGGAAGAGCGCAGCCTCATGGACCGCAAGGGTTTCCCGGAATCCTATGATCACGCCGCGCTTCTTGATTTTCTGCGGCGGGTCAAATCCGGGGAGGACCGCGTGGAGGTGCCCCGCTACGATCACGTTATTTACGATATTGTGCCCGGTCAGCACCAGGTGGTGGCCCACCCGGATATTCTCATCCTGGAAGGGCTCAATGTGCTCCAGCCGCCACTGCTGGCAGCCGGCTGGCCGAACAGGAATGCCGGGGACGGCACCGCGGCCGGCAAGCGAGCTGATTCGCGGCCCGGCGCCCCCGCGCGCGTGACTCCCACGGATGCCGCTTTCTACACCGGGAACCTCACCGCCGTTTCCGATTTCTTCGACGTCTCGATTTACGTGGACGCTTCCCCGGAAGATCTGGAAACCTGGTATCTCTCGCGTATTTTCAAATTGCGCGACGTCGCTTTTAATCTGCCCGGCGCCTATTTCCACCAATTTGCGGATATGCCGGACGCCGAGCTGCGGGCCCGCTCCCTTGACATCTGGAACGCCATCAACCTGCCCAATTTGCTGGAGAATATTCAGCCCACCCGCGAGCGCGCCGATATTATGCTCTGCAAGGGCGCCGACCACCGGGTCCAGCGCATTCACCTGCGTAAGTTGTAGCCGCCCGGCCCATAGCTAGGCTGCGCCCCGGCCAGCAGCGTAGGCGGGCCGGGGCGCAAGCTACCTGGCGGCGGCGTCGTAAAAAATACTGCGCGGCGCGCACCGCAAAAGTTATAGCGCGAGGTTCGTGGCGACCACGTCCGCGAGTTCGTGCGCCACGGCGTCTGCCTCCTCCTGGGTGGCGGCTTCGACCATGACGCGCACCAGCGGCTCGGTGCCCGAGGGGCGCAGCAGCACCCGGCCGGTCTCCCCTAGGCGCTCCTCGGCCTCGCGGACCGCGCGCTGGACCTGCTCGTTTGTGGAAGCCGCGGCTTTATCCACATTTGGCACGTTGACGAGGATTTGCGGGAGGCGGGTGACCACGCTGGCCAGCTCTTTCAGGCTGCGCCCGGATGCCGCGACCTGCTGGGCGAGGAGCAGGCTGGTGAGGGAGCCGTCACCGGTGGTGGCTTTTTCGAGGGAGATGACGTGGCCGGATTGTTCGCCGCCCAGGCTGTAGCCCCCGCGGCGCATTTCTTCGAGGACGTAGCGGTCCCCGACCCCGGTTTGGATCGTGCGCACGCCGTGCTCCTTCATGGCCAGGAGCAGGCCGAGGTTGGACATGACCGTGACGACGAGGGTGTCTTTCGCGAGTTTGCCGGCGTCTTTGAGGGCGAGGGCGAGGATCGCCATGATTTGATCGCCGTCCACAAGCTCGCCTTCGTGATCGACCGCGAGGCAGCGGTCCGCGTCGCCGTCGAAAGCCACCCCGAAATCGGCGTCGTTATCCACGACCGCGCGCTGGAGGGCTTCCGGGTGGGTGGAGCCGCAGCCGTCGTTAATGTTGTATCCGGAAGGATCGGCGTTAATAACAATAACCTTCGCTCCGGCGCGGCGCAGCGCCTCGGGTGCGATAGCGGAGGTGGCACCGTTCGCGCAATCGGTGACGATGGTCAGGCCGTCCAGCCGGGTGGTGATCGCGGTGGTGAGGTGGTCGAGGTAGAGGCGATCCCCGAATTCCGCGGTATCGCTAATGCGGCCGATGCCGGCGCCGGTGGGGCGGCCCCAGTCCGTGCCGAGGAGTTCTTCGATTTCGTCTTCGAGGCTGTCTTCGAGTTTGAAGCCGCCTTTGGCGAAGAATTTAATGCCGTTGTCCTGCATGGGGTTGTGGGAAGCGGAGATCATGACGCCCAGGTCATAGCCGCCTTCCGCGGTGAGGAAGGCGATGCCGGGGGTGGGAATAACGTCCACGTGTTCCACGTCCACCCCGGCGCCGGCGAGCCCGGCCGCCACCGCCTGGGACAGCATCCCGCCCGAGACGCGCGAATCCTGGCCGATGACCGCGCGCGGGCGGCCTTCCCCGTCGAATTCGCGGGTGAGGACCCGGGCCGCGGCTTCACCCAATTTCACGGCGAGGTCCGCCGTGAGTGCGCGGTTTGCGAGTCCGCGGACGCCGTCTGTTCCAAAAAGTCGTGGCATTACTCAGCCTTTCGCCGGGGCGCGGCCGGTGCCGCACCTATGTGCTTCCCTCTGTTCTACTTCGCCCGCGGGGCCCGGAACCGGGGCGGCTGTGGAGCTTGTTGAAGCTGGCCGGCCTGGTTGGCACCGCGGGTGCGCTGTGTTCTACTGTAACGCGCGCGGCCGGCCGGCGGAAAAAGGAACGCGGGGTGGACGCGGGGTGGCCAAACGGCGCGCGGAGCACAGCGAACCGCGCACCGCGAACAGCAAACAGCGAACGGAGCACAAGCACCCCTCACACAAGCACCTCGAGCACGCCATATACAACAAGGGAGGCCCCGAAGTAGGACCTCCCTTGTAAAAACTGAGCGCTGCGCCGAAGTGGCGCATAACGCCGAAGCTTAACGCTTGGAGAACTGCGAAGCCTTGCGGGCCTTCTTCAGGCCGGCCTTCTTGCGTTCCACCGCGCGAGCATCGCGGGTGAGGTAACCGGCCTTCTTGAGGGCCGGGCGATTCGCTTCGCGGTCAATTTCGTTGAGGGCGCGGGCGATGCCAAGACGCAGCGCACCGGCCTGGCCGGAAATGCCACCGCCGTTGATACGGGCGATAACATCGAAACGGCCTTCGAGATCGAGCAGGGTGAAGGGGGACTTCACGAGCTGCTGATGGATTTTGTTGGGGAAGTAATCGGCCAGGTCGCGGCCGTTCACCTTCCATTCCCCGGAGCCGGGGACGAGCCGGACGCGGGCAACGGCTTCCTTGCGGCGGCCGAGTGCCTGACCCGGGACAGCGGCGGATACACCCTGACCGACCTTGGGGGTTTCGGTCTCTGTGGTGTAGGAGCCGCTGAACTCCTCCTCCACCTGGGTGTCAATTTGAGTTTCTGACATTGATGTAAATCCTGTTCCGAAAAAAGCGGCCGAACGCGACTCGCTTATTGGGCGATCTTCTTCAGCTCGTAAGGTTCGGGCTTCTGAGCTCCGTGCGGATGCTCAGCGCCGGCGAAAACCTTCAGCTTCTTCAGCTGCTGACGGCCGAGAGATGTGTGCGGAAGCATGCCGCGCACCGCCTTAATAACGGCCTGCTCGGGATTCGAGGCAAGGAGTTCGGCGTACGAGGTGGCCTTGAGGCCCCCCGGGTAACCGGAATGCCGGTAAGCCATCTTCTGCGTTGCCTTGCTTCCCGTGAGGGTCACCTTGCTCGCATTCGTGATAATAACGAAATCGCCGGTATCCATGTGAGGAGCAAAATTCGGTTTGTGCTTCCCACGGAGCAGGGCGGCAACCTGAGCTGCCAAACGCCCGAGGACAACATCGGTGGCGTCAATGATGTACCACTTCTTCTCAATGTCGCCGGGCTTAGGAGTGTACGTGCGCACGTGCGTAGCCTTCGTTTCTGATATTGGTTCCGAACATCCGCCGTGGTGGCGGGCGAAACCGTAACGGTCAAAAGTTAGATGTGCCCTTCACAGCGCGCGACGAGTGGGAATAAGCATCGCGCCGATGGTATGGACAACAACGCTCTATCATACCCGTAGCTCCTATGTCGGTCAAAGCTTTGCCGGCGCTGTGAGGTACTCCACCGGCGCTTTAGCGCGGGAAAGTACGACGACGCCGCACCGGCCCGCCGCCTCGCTTTCTTGCGCGCCGCGGCAGTGCGGGTGGGCGCTAGAGAAGCGGGCATGACAGAAACGGGCATGACAGGATCTGGCATGACAGGATCTGGCATTACAGGATCTGGCATTACAGAATCGGGGTGGGCAGGTCCACCACGGGTTCGGCCCGGCCTTCTGTGACCCACAGGCGCACATGCGGCGCGGTGATTGCCAGCACCACCAGCACCGAGATCCCGGCCGGGTACATGGCCGCGGTTTCCCCCGTGGTTGCAAGCAATAGGTAGAGCAGGGCGATACCCGCTTCGCAGGCAAGGAAGAGTACCCAGGCCACTCGGGAATGGTTGGCCACCCCGAACAGGAGCAGCAGCATAACCAGGTAGAGCACCACATCCACCGCGGAAGCCGGAAGCATATCGGTGACCAGCGCGGCGCCCAGCAGCACCGTGATCGCGACAGCGGAAAAGAGCAGGGCCCCGGGCGGGACGCGGTGTTCAGCCGCGATGCGCGCCAGCTCGGTGGCTTTTTCCGCCATGGCACTGGAATTGCGCCACCCGGGTTTGCCAGCCGGGCCGGTTTGCCGGCGCCGGCCCTGGTATCCCGAACCCTGCCGACCCGCGCGCGGATGGCTAGAGCGCCCGCGGCCCGGCTGCGCCGTCGTACCATTACCGGAACCGCGCTCACCGCACGTTCCCTCACCGCATGCTTCCTCACCGCACGTTCCCTCGGCATCGGGGAGGGCCAACTCTAGCTCCTCTTCCAGTTCCAGCCCCTCCTCCAGGCGCGCGGCCGCGCCGGTGACATCGAGGATGGGAAGATCGCCGTCGGTTTGAATCTCATCCCCGCCGCCGTTACGCGAGCTATAGGCGTTGAAATACTGCTCGATCACGCTCACGTGACTATCGGGATCCGCGTAGCGCACCGTATTGATAATGAAATCCCGCTCCGCATCAATATTCGGATCGATTTTGTGGGTGAATTGCCCGGTGAAAATAGACAGACCCACGCTGCGATCAAAGGTTCCGGCGGCGAGCCAGGTGATGCGTTCCCCACCCGGAAGCGTCCAATCCGGCGGGCAGCGCCAGAAGCGCACATGGTGGCGCCGGGCCGCATTGCCATCCACTTCCTGCTGGTAGGCGAATTCTTGTTTCCGGGAAAACAAATACAGATCGGAGACCGGTGCGGAAGGATAGGAGCGGCGCAGTACCGCGGCCACAATTATCCGCCAAGAGGTGCGGAAAGTAATGGGTTCGGCTTCGATCCAGCCGGCGGCCCGCATGGCCGCGTGAATATCCGCCTCGCTGCCCTCCCAGCCGATATTGACCGGGTCCCCGAGGATGCCGTCCGCCGTTTTGGTGCGCCCGAAGAAATAATCCGGCACGTACATGAGCGAAAACAGCTGGTGGAGGCGCGGGAAAGCGAAATACGCCGCGAGCGCCCAAAATACCAGCAGGTGCAGCCACCACAGCGGTTGCCCGGGGAGCCCGCGCAGCAAAAGCAGCACGGCCAGCCAGAAACTATAAATCAGGGCGACGACGACGAACAGCCCCGCCAAGACCGCATACAAAGGGAAGCCGCGCCGCAGCCGCTGCCGGGGCAGGCGGGTATAGGCGGGCGGGCGCGCGGGGACTGGCCAGCGCTGGTCAGCGCTGTGCCGCACCGAGAGCACCGGCGTTGTTTGCCCGACATCGCTTTGTTCCTGAGTCACGCCTCGATTTTACTCGGCGCCTACGACACATTAAATCGGCCTGAATTGACGATGCTCGTCACGTGCGGAGCAGCGGCGGCACGTTTCGCCGCGCCGAGCTTGGGCAATAGTAGCGCCCGGCTAATCCTCGAGCAGGGTGCGGATAGCCCGGGATGCCGCTGCACGCGCGGCCCACTGACTCGGTTCAGGATAATTCACTTTTTCCAGGGTGAGGGGATGGGGCGGGGCCACCACCACCTCGCCGTCGCGGCTCGCTTCGTGCAGGCGCCGGAGTGGCCAGGCGGCGTCGCGCTGCCCCTCGCCCACCCGGAGCAGCGAGCCGACCAGGGTCCGCACCATCGAATGGCAAAAAGCATCGGCCACCGCGTGGATGGTTACCAGCTCGCCTGCTTCAGCCACGTCCAGGGCCAGGAGCTCGCGAACCGTCGTCGCCCCCGGGCGCGGTTTGCAATAGGAGAGGAAATCGTGTTCGCCCAGGAGGGAGGCCGCGGCCTCCCGCATCGCGTTGAGGTCGAGCGGGCCGGCCAGCCAGAGGACGTCGCGTCGTCGTAAGGGATCAAAGTGACCCACCGCAATGCGGTACGTGTATTCGCGCGAAACCGCGGAAAAACGGGCCTCGAAATCGGGGGAGACTTCGCGGGCGCTGTGGAGCACAATATCGGCACTCCCCCGGGGGCCGCCCGCATCGCGCGCGAGCAGGCCCTGCACGCGCCGCACCAGTACCCGGGTCGGGTCATCTTGAGAGCGCCCCGCCGCCGCGGCGAGCGCCCCGCGCGGCACATCCATATGGGCGACCTGCCCGCGGGCATGCACCCCGGCGTCGGTCCGCCCGGCAACGGTGAGGGTGACCGGCACGCGCAACACCGTGGCGAGGGCTTCGGTGAGGGTGCCTTCCACGGTGCGCAGGCCGGGCTGCGCCGCCCAACCGTGAAATTCAGTACCGTCGTAGGAAAGATCAAGCCGAAGCCGAAGGTTTTGCGCTAGCGTGTCACTCATGGATCCAGTTTCCCATGCCGAGCCCTCCGCCCGCATACCCGCGAGCCGCGCGCCAGAAGGCCGCGGGCTCGAGGGGCACGTAGCCGAGGGCCGTGTACTCGAAAATGAGGAGCCGGCGCTCCCACTCGGCACCGCACCGATGTACGCGAGTGCGCCCAGCCCGGAGGACGCCGCGAACGCCACCACCGCGGCCGCTGTTTCCGGACCGCGCACATTCGCGGTTGATTGCGGCGGGGGCGGTATCAAAACGGCGCTGCTGGACGCGGCCGGCACCCAGATCGGACCGGCCCGGCGCACCCCGGTCCGCTACCCCTTCTCCCCCGCGGCCCTGGAACATATCATTGCTGCGGATGCCGCCGCACTGCGCGCCGAGGGCTGCGATTTCGAGCGCCTCACGGTGGGAATGCCGGGGATGCTCCGCCACGGCGTGGTGGTTTATACCCCGCATTACATTCGCCGCGCCGGCCCGCATACCCGCCTCGACCCGGAGATGGAGGTCGCCTGGAACGGCCTGGATATTCGCGCTGCCCTCGCCGCGCGTTTTTCCCGGCCCACCCTGGTGCTCAACGACGCTGAGGTAGCCGCTGCCGCAACCGTGACCGGCCAGGGTCTGGAAGTGGTCCTCACTTTCGGAACCGGACTGGGCAATGCCATTGTTGATAACGGGGTGCTGGCCCCGCACCTGGAGTTTTCACATGCCCCGCTGCGCTGGGGCCTCACCTACGATGATGTGATCGGCGAAATTGAGCGCATCCGCCTGGGCGATGCCGCGTGGAGCCGGCAGGTGGCCCGCGCTATTGAGTCCCTCTACCCGGTAATTCGCTGGGACACCCTCTACCTCGGAGGCGGTAACGCGGCGCGTATCACCGAGAGCGTGCGTGAACGCCTGAGCGGCTCGGTAGTCTTTATTCCGAATGCCGCCGGGATGAGTGGCGGGGTGCGCGCTTGGGATCTGGTGGCCGCCTCCGAGCGGGCTCGTGCGGAACAGTAGCCCCGCTCCCGCAGGCAATAGTAGATCCGCTTCCTGCGGGCAACAGTAGCCCCGCGTCCTGCGGGCAGCGAAAAGGGCTCCGGAAACTCACGTTTCCGAAGCCCTTCTCTCAAGCTTCCCGGCGGTTCGGTTTACTCACGTGACCGAACCAACCGCGGGCGCTTATCTAGCTTACTTAGCTTCTTCGGCCTTCTCGGCTTCCGCAGCTTCGTCCGCGCTGGGAGCCGATTCAGCAGATTCGGCACTTTCCGCCGAAGCGGCGCTTTCAGCAGATTCAGCAGATTCCGCGCTTTCGGCCGACTCAGCGGATTCCGCCGACTCAGCCGACTCGGCTTCTTCCGCGGCAGCGGCACGCTCAGCGGCCTTTTCCGCTTCCTTGACAACCGCCTGCTTCGGGGAAACCTTCTCGGTCACCAGCGAAATAACGGCCATCGGGGTGTTATCACCGCGGCGGTTGCCCACTTTGGTGATGCGGGTGTAGCCACCCTCGCGTTCCGCGAACAGCGGGGCGAGTTCCTCGAAGAGGATGTAGGCGGTTTCACGATCGCCCAGCACCTTGAGGGCCAGGCGGCGATTGTGGGTATCCCCCTTCTTCGCCTTCGTGATGAGCTTTTCGATGTGGGGACGCACCGCGCGAGCCTTCGCTTCGGTGGTCTTGATCGACGTGTGATGAATAAGTTCCTTGCACAGGTTGGCAAGAATCTTGCGCTGGTGGGCGGGGCTACCGCCGAGGCGCGGACCCTTGGTGGGCTTAGGCATTGTCTACTCCTAGTAAATTATGTGGCTGCTCAGGCCTGAGAATCGTCGCTGAACTGCATCCCGAAATCATCGAATCCGCCACCGAGGAAGCTCGATCCGGAATCCTTGAGGCTCAGGTCCATCTTCGCCAGTTCATCCTTGACATCATCGATGGACTTCGCCCCGAAGTTGCGAATATCGAGCAGGTCGGCTTCCGAACGCTGCACCAGTTCCCCAATGGTGTGGATACCTTCGCGCTGCAGGCAGTTCTGGGAACGTGCGGGCAGGTTGAGGATGGTGATCGGACGCTGCAGATCCGAGGAGCGCTGCTCGGTCACCGGTGCCGGACCAATTTCGATACCTTCGGCTTCGTCATTGAGATCCACGGCCAGGCCGAAGAGCTCCACGAGGGTCTTGCCGGCAGAGGCGAGAGCGTCCCGCGGGGTCGTCGATTCCTTGGTTTCCACATCCACCACGAGGCGATCAAAGTCGGTGCGCTGTTCCACACGGGTGGCTTCCACCTTGTAGGAAACCTTGAGCACCGGCGAGTAGATCGAGTCAATCGGAATGCGGCCGATCTCATCGTTATCGCCCTTGTTGAGAGCCGCGGAAACGTAGCCGCGCCCGCGTTCAACCGTGAGGTCGATTTCGAGCTTGCCCTTGTCATTGAGGGTGGCGATATGCAGATCCTGGTTGAGGATCTCCACGCCCGCCGGCGGGGTGATATCCGCGGCGGTTACTTCGCCCGGGCCGGTCTTCCGCAGGTACATGAGGACCGGTTCGTCGTTATCCGAGGAGACAACAAGTTCCTTGAGGTTGAGGATGATTTCCGCAACATCTTCCTTCACACCGGGAATGGTGGAGAACTCATGGAGCACCCCATCGATGCGAATCGAGGTGACCGCAGCACCGGGAATGGAGGACAGCAGGGTACGGCGCAGGGAATTGCCCAGCGTGTACCCGAATCCGGGTTCGAGCGGTTCGAGGACGAACCGGGACCGGAATTCGGAGATCTTATCTTCACTCAGAACGGGACGTTGTGCAATAAGCACGATTCTTTCCTTTCCGCAAACAACCGCTATATGAGGTTTGCGTAGCCTCGCGAAACTCCGTCTGTCCGCGAGGTTCGGGCGCGGTTTTTCCTGTCAAAGCCCGCGCCCTGGGAGGGGTGCCGCAGCGGCCGGGGCCGCTGCGCGCGGCGTCGTCGTTAAGAACGACGACGCAGTTGCGGCCAAACGCGTATTAGACGCGACGGCGCTTGGGCGGGCGGCACCCGTTGAAGGCCTGCGGAGTCACATCGGAAATGGAGGTGACTTCCAGCCCGGAGGCGGTCAGGGAACGGATCGCGGTTTCGCGCCCGGAACCCGGACCCTTGACGAATACATCAACCTTCTTCATGCCCTGTTCCATGGCCTGGCGCGCGGCGTTTTCCGCGGCGAGCTGCGCGGCGTAGGGAGTCGACTTACGCGAGCCCTTGAAGCCAACCATCCCGGAGGACGCGGAAGCGATCACCGCGCCGGTGGGGTCGGTGATGGACACGATGGTGTTATTGAAGGTGGACTTAATGTGGGCCTGACCCACGGTGACATTACGACGCTGATTGCGACGCGGACGGCGCGCACCGGCGTTAGCAGAACGAGTCTGACGAGCCATAATCTATTTCTCCTGAACTACGACGAAGCCTACTTGGCCTTCTTCTTACCGGCCACGGTGCGCTTGGGGCCCTTGCGGGTGCGCGCGTTGGTCTTGGTGCGCTGCCCGTGCACGGGCAGGCCGCGACGGTGACGCAGGCCCTGGTACGAACCGATTTCGATCTTGCGGCGAATATCGGCCTGGACTTCGCGGCGCAGGTCGCCTTCAACCTTGTAGTTCTCGTCGATATGGTTCTTGAGTTTCACCAGATCGTCTTCAGTGAGATCACGCACGCGGGTATCCGGGTTCACCCCGGTAGCGGCGAGGGTCTCGTGGGCGCGGGTGCGTCCAATGCCAAAAATGTAAGTGAGCGCGATCTCAATCCGCTTTTCGCGGGGGAGATCAACGCCGGAGAGACGTGCCAATTTCTTAGCTCCCTTAGTTATGCCGGAGGTGTCGGGCACTGCTGTTCCCACGGGTCTCTAATCCGTGAGCCCCGGCCTCCGGACCGGGGGTTGCCTTGCGGCTAACAGTGCTGGTGCAACGGGGCTTTAGCCCTGACGCTGCTTATGGCGCGGATTCGAGCTGCAGATCACCATGACGCGACCGTGGCGCCGAATGACCTTGCAGTTATCGCAAATGCGCTTAACGCTCGGCTTGACCTTCATGAATAACTTTCCTTGTTGATCACTTGTAGCGGTAGACAATCCGCCCGCGGTTCAGGTCATAGGGCGTGAGCTCTACAACCACCCGATCCTCGGGCAGGATACGAATGTAGTGCTGACGCATTTTGCCGGAAATATGGGCCAGAACTTCGTGCCCGTTTTCCAGCTCGACCTTGAACATCGCGTTGGGCAGCGCTTCGATCACGCTACCTTCAACTTCGATGACGCCGTCTTTCTTCGCCATGTTCCTCGCTAACAGTGTTGCCCGCACCGGATTGTGCGGGACATCAAAATCGGTGCGCAAGCGTGCGCCATACGGGCACACGGCACCGACGTTCAATACTACTGCACGAAGCCGCCCCTACGTAAGGGGCGGCAGCGATGTTATGGGTCACGTGTAGTGCGAGAATTGCGCGGGGAACGGTTGTGCGCGGTGCACTTTTAGTACGACGGCGCAGCTGCGGCGCGCAGGCCCTTAGCCCAGAACCGCACACCTTCAGTACGACGGCGCGGCTTAGTCCCCGAGGGGTACCGGCACCACGCCGTACTTAGCGAGGCGGGCCGCTCCCCCATCGGGCTCGTTGAGCACCCAGATACCTCCGGCGTGCTTGGCGATTTGGCTTTCCCAATGGCAGGCATCCTGGCCGTCCGCGGTTTTAACCGTCCAGCCATCGGCCAGGGTGATATTCTCCTGGGAGCCTGCGGTAAGAATCGGTTCGATGCACAGCACCATGCCGGCCTTGAGCCGGGGCCCGCGCCCGCGGGTGCGGTAGTTGAAGACCGTGGGGTCTTCGTGCATGGCCCGCCCGATGCCGTGCCCGGTGAATTCTTCCACGATGCCCGGTTCGGGATCTTGGGCTACCACGAAATCGTCGATAGCCGCCCCGATATCGGATACAAATTTTCCGGTGGCCATCGCGGCGATACCCACCCACATGGATTCTTCCGTAATATCGGAGAGCCGCTGGCGGGCGGCCATCTGCTTCTCATCCCCACCCGGAAGAACAATGGAGAAACAGGAATCCCCATTCCAGCCGTTGAGGAGCGCCCCGCAGTCGAAGGAGACCAAGTCTCCCGGCTCCAGGATTTCCTCTTCGCTGGGGATACCGTGCACCACGGTGTTATTCACCGAGATGCAGGTCTGGGCCGGGTAATCGTAATACCCGTAAAAATTCGAGACGGCCCCGTGTGCCTCCAAGACGGCCTTGGCGCGCTGGTCGAGCTGCGCCGTCGACATTCCGGCTTTCACGTGGGCGCGCAAGTCATCGTGAATCGCGCGCACCACGAGCGCGGCCTGGCGCATGCCCAGGATATCCGCCTCGCTGCGAAGATTAATCATCGGTGCGCCTACCGGCCCAGGAAATCGCGCAGCGCGCTATCAATCGCGGCCGCGACTTCCTCCACGGTACCCAGGCCATTGACGGAGACCACGAGCCCGCGGCTGGCGTAGGCGTCGATAATCGGCTTGGTGGTGGCGTGGTACACCTCGATGCGGTGGCGGATAACATCCTCGGTATCATCGGCACGGCCCTGCTCGAGGGCGCGCCCGAGGAGGCGCTGGACCACCACGTCGTCGTCGGCCTGCAATTCCACCACGGCGTCCACGTTCTTCTCACCGAGCATGGCATCCAGGGCGCTCACCTGGTCGAGGTTGCGAGGGTAGCCATCCAGGAGGAAACCGGCGGCCGCATCGGCTTCGCCCAGGCGCTCCTCCACCATCTGGTTGGTGACGGAATCAGGAACCAGCTCGCCCTTTTCCGAATAGGAGGCCGCCAGGCGCCCGAGTTCATCCTGGGCCTTGGCGTGCGCGCGGAACAGGTCACCGGTGGAAATCGCCGGGATACCGTAGCGCTGCGCGATACCGGCCGCCTGGGTGCCTTTGCCCGCGCCCGGGGGGCCAACCAAAATCAAACGTACTGACATGAGTGGCACCTTTCTGTGTTATCGATGCGGAGCGCCCGCGCGCCCCGCCTGAAAGAAGGGGCGAGGCCGCGTTAGCGGATACCGCCGAGGAAGCCTTCGTAGTGGCGCTGCTGGAGCTGGGCGTTGATGTCCTTGACGGTCTGGAGGCCCACACCCACCAGAATCATGATGGAGGTACCGCCGAAACCGGACTGTACGATGCCGAGCGCGCTGAAGAGCAGCAGCGGGATGAGGGCCACGATGGTGAGGTAGGTGGCGCCCACCCAGGTGAGGCGATTCGAAACAAAGTGGAGGTAATCCGCGGTGGGTTTGCCGGCGCGCACATTCGGAATGAAGCCGCCGTACTTCTTCATATTGTCCGCCACTTCGTCTGTATCGAAGGCGATGGAGGTGTAGAAGAAGGTGAAGGCGAAGGTGAGAAGCGCGTAGGTGAGGATATAGGCCCAGCCATTGTGCTGGAAATTGCGCTGGATCCAGATCACCCACGAAGAGTTCTGATTCCCGAAGGTGGAAATCATGGTGGGGAGCATGAGGATCGAGGAAGCGAAGATCACCGGGATAACGTTCGCCATATTGATCTTGATGGGCAGGTAGGTGGTGGACCCGCCGTAGGTGCGCCGGCCGATCACACGCTTGGCGTACTGGACCGGAATGCGGCGCTGGGACTGCTCCACGAAGGTAACAACCAGGGTGATGAGCGCGAAGACCACGATCACGATGAGGAGGGTACCGATGCCGTGCCCGGCGTAGATCTGACCCATCATCGAGGGGAAGCCGGCGCAAATACCCGTGAAGATGAGGATGGACATACCGTTACCCACCCCGCGTTCGGTGATGAGTTCGGCCATCCACATGATGAGGCCGGTGCCGGCCGTCATGGCGAGGATGGTCATGGTGTAGGTCCACCAGGTGGCATTCGGGATCACCGGTTCTTTGCAGCCGGCGAAAAGCGTGAAGTTCGCGGTGGCCACCACAACCGAGGACTGGAGCAGGCCCAGCCCGATGGTGAGGTAGCGGGTGTATTCCGTCAGCTTCGCGGTACCCGACTGCCCCTGCTTATGCAGTTCCTGGAAGCGCGGGATCACCACGCGCAGCAGCTGCACAATAATCGAGGCCGTAATATAGGGCATGATTCCGAGGGCGAAAACGGAGAGCTGCATCATCGCGCCACCTGAGAACAGGTTGAGCATATCGATGAGATCCTGCGCGCCCGACTGCTGCGTGGTGCACTCCCGAATATTACTCAGGCTCACGAACGGAGCCGGGATGAAGCTGCCCAAGCGGTAAATCACCATAATCATCATGGTGAAAAGCAACTTGCGGCGCAGATCCGGGGTGCGGAAAGCAGCTGCGAAAGCCTTAATCAAGATTCCTCCTGATGGTGACGGATCGCGCGGGGCAGTCCGTTATCGTCGAGAACCGTCGGGTGACGGAAATGGGGACAAGCGTATTTTCTGGGAAAGTACGTACGACGGCGCACCGGCCACGCTGCTTATTCGCCACTGAAAGCAATCTTTCCGCAGCAAAGCAATACTTCAGCAGGGCTGCCTGCGCCCAGAAAAAAGCTCGCCCCCGCCATAATAGCGGGGACGAGCAAATTTCGCACTGTTCATCCACAGAGTGTGGGTGAGTGCTCAGTCAAACGGTGGCCGTGCGGCCAGCGCGTATTACTTGGATTCGACCTGCGGCGCGGAGATAGAACCCCCGGCAGCCTCGATCTTTTCCTTAGCCGAATTCGACCACGCTTCCACTTCGACGTCGAGCTTGACGGAAATCTCACCGGTTCCGAGAACCTTGACCGGGGAGTTCTTGCGAACCGCGCCCTTGGCGACGAGATCCGCCGAGGTCACCTTCCCACCTTCGGGGAAGAGCTCGCCGAGCGCCGAAACGTTAATGACCTGGTATTCGACCCGGAACGGGTTCTTGAAACCGCGCAGCTTCGGAAGGCGCATATGCAGCGGCATCTGGCCACCTTCGAAGCCGGGACGCACGGTATTACGTGCCCGGGTACCCTTGGTACCGCGACCGGACGTCTTACCCTTGGATCCTTCACCGCGACCAACGCGAATCTTCGCCTTGTTCGAACCGGGAGCCGGACGCAGGTCGTGCAGCTTAATGATGGAATCCTTTTCTGCTTCCGCCATTAGTCAACCTCCTCCACCGTAACGAGGTGAGCCACGGCGCGAACCATGCCCTTCACCTCGGGGGTATCCTCGCGCACAACGGACTGACCGATCTTGCGCAGACCGAGCGTGCGCAGGGTGTCCTTCTGGCGCTGGATCGCACCAACAACACCCTTCACCTGGGTGATCTTAAGATTTGCCATTACGCACCAACTCCCGCGGCCGCGGCCTCATTTTCCGCCTTGGCGGCTTCGGCCTCTTCGATCTCGCGTTCCTTGGCTTCCGCTTCGGCGCGGGCCCGCAGCATAGCTTCGGGAACGACGCGCTCGATGGGGAGCCCACGCCGGGCGGCAACCGCTTCGGGCTGCTCAAGCTGCTTGAGGGCAGCCACGGTGGCGTGCACGATATTGATCGCGTTCGAGGAACCGAGCGACTTGGAGAGCACATCGTGAATACCCGCGCACTCCATAATGGCGCGCACCGGGCCGCCGGCGATAACGCCGGTACCGGGAGCGGCCGGGCGCAGCAGCACAACGCCGGCGGCGTCTTCGCCCTGCACCACGTGCGGGATGGTCCGCGCGATACGCGGGATGCGGAAGAAGTTCTTCTTCGCTTCCTCGGTACCCTTGGCGATAGCGGCGGGAACTTCGCGGGCCTTGCCGTAGCCGACACCCACGAGGCCGTTGCCGTCGCCCACCACCACGAGGGCGGTGAAGGACATCCGGCGGCCACCCTTGACCGTCTTCGCAACGCGGTTAATGGTCACCACGCGCTCGATATAAGCGTTCTTTTCTTCACCGCGACGGTTGTCACGGCGGTTCTCACGACGGTTGTCGCGGCGGCCGCGACGACCTTCGTTGCGATTTTCCCGGCCGTTCTGGGCCGGATCCTGCTGCTCTGCAGCCATTTTCCTCTGCCTTTCCTCAGCCGTTAGAAATCGAGTCCTGCTTCGCGCGCACCTTCGGCGACAGCTGCAACGCGACCGTGGTACTGGTTGCCACCGCGGTCGAAGACCACGGCGCTGATCCCAGCGTCCTTGGCGCGCTGACCGACGCGTTCGCCGACCTTCCGCGCGATTTCTGTCTTGGTACCCTCCGCTTCGCGCAGGTCAGCCTCGTAGGACGAGGCGGCCGCGAGAGTGCGGCCCACGACGTCGTCGATAACCTGGGCGTAAATATGGCGGTTGGAACGCGAAACCACGAGACGCGGCCGCGCGGCGGTACCGGAAATACGCTTGCGCAACCGGAAGTGGCGGCGCGCACGAGCGATGTACTTGCCCTTGCCCTTGATGGTAACAGCCATCACTTACCAGCCTTTCCAGCCTTGCGACGAATAACTTCGTCCGCGTACTTGACACCCTTGCCCTTGTAGGGTTCGGGCTTACGAAGCTTGCGAATCTTCGCTGCGGTTTCACCCACGAGCTGCTTATCGATACCCGAGACCGTGAACTTGGTCGGGGTCGTCACCGTAAAGGTGATACCCTCGGGAGCTTCGAAAAGAATCGTGTGGGAGTAGCCCAGCGAGAATTCGAGATCAGAACCCTTGGCGACCACGCGGTAACCGGTTCCGACGATTTCCATCGCCTTGGTGTACCCGTTGGTGACGCCCTCGATCATATTCGCGACGAGGGTGCGGGTCAGGCCGTGCAGCGAACGCGATTCGCGCTCGTCATTGGGCCGGGTCACCAGAACCGTATTGTCATCAACATTCACCGCGATCGGCTCGGCCACGGAGAGCGCGAGCTGACCTTTGGGGCCCTTGACGGTGACGTCCTGGCCGGAAACCGACACGTCGACGCCGCCGGGGATAGCGATGGGAAGCCTACCAATTCGAGACATTATTGCACCTACTTCCCATTACCAGACGTAAGCGAGGACTTCCCCGCCAACGCCCTTATCCTTGGCCTCGCGGTCCGTCATGAGGCCGGAGGAGGTGGACAAAATAGCCACACCCAGGCCGTCAAGAACGCGCGGCAGGTTCGTGGACTTCGCGTAAACGCGCAGGCCCGGCTTGGAGATGCGCCGGACGCCAGCAAGGGCGCGCTCACGGTTCGATCCGTACTTCAACGTGAGGGTGAGAGTCTTGCCCACCTGGGCACTCTCCACCTCGTAGGAGTCGATGTAGCCTTCGCGCTTCAAGATGTCCGCAATATGGGACTTAATCTTGGAGTACGGCATAGACACCGACTCATGGAACGCCGAATTGGCGTTACGCAGACGCGTCAGCATGTCTGCGATTGGGTCAGTCATTGTCATTTTGGGCTGTGGCCCTTCCTCGTCGCGGTTTCCGATGGACCTGCGACGTAGTCTTTACCAGCTGGACTTCTTAACACCGGGGAGTTCGCCGCGCAGGGCCAACTCACGCAGGCAAATACGGCACAGGCCGAACTTGCGGTAAACGGAATGCGGACGGCCGCACCGGTTGCAACGGGTGTACGCACGAACGGCGAACTTCTGCTTACCGGCGGCCTTTTGCTTCAGAGCGGTCTTTGCCATATTTAGGCCTCCTTGAAGGGGAATCCGAGATGCTTGAGAAGAGCGCGCCCTTCGTCGTCGCTCCCGGCAGAGGTCACCACGGTGATGTCCATACCGCGCACGCGATCAATCTTGTCCTGGTCGATCTCGTGGAACACGGTCTGTTCGGTCAGACCGAAGGTGTAGTTCCCGTTGCCGTCAAACTGCTTGGGCGAAAGGCCGCGGAAGTCGCGGATACGCGGCAGCGCGGTGGAAATAAGCCGGTCGAGGAATTCCCACATGCGGTCACCGCGGATGGTGACGAAGCACCCGATGGCCTGGCCTTCACGCAGCTTAAACTGCGCGATGGACTTCTTGGCCTTGGTGATCATCGGCTTCTGGCCGGTAATCGCCGTCATATCGGCGACGGCGCCGTCGAGTACCTTGGAGTCACGCGCAGCATCACCCACGCCCATATTCACCACGACCTTGACGATCTTGGGAACCTGGTTGACATTGACGTACTTAAATTCTTCCTGGAGTTCCGGGATGATGTGTTCCCGGTACTTCACCTTGAGACGGGGGGTATCGCTCACAGTTCGATTTCCTTCCCGCCGCGGCGTCCGATGCGCTCACGGACAATCTTCTTCTTGCCGTCGCGCTCCACCTCTACCTCGCGGTAGCCCACGCGAATCGGCTTGCCATCGTGAACGAGGGCAACGTTCGAAATGTGAATCGGTGCTTCAACGGTTTCAATACCGCCGGTGGTGCCGCCCCGCGAGGTCTGCCCCACACGCACGTGCTTCTTCACGCGCTGGACGCCTTCCACGATGACGCGATCACGCTTGGTATCAACGGAAAGCACGCGCCCCTGCATACCCTTATCGCGCCCGGCGATAACTTGGACGAGATCATCCTTCTTAATCTTCGCCATTAGATCACCTCCGGAGCCAGCGAAATGATGCGCATGAACTTCGCGTCGCGAAGCTCACGCCCAACGGGCCCGAAGATACGGGTGCCGCGGGGTTCGCCGTCGTTCTTCAACAGCACGGCTGCGTTTTCGTCGAACTTGATGTAGGACCCGTCCTTGCGGCGCGTTTCCTTAACTGCACGGACGACGACCGCCTTGACGACGTCGCCCTTCTTTACGTTTCCGCCCGGAATAGCATCCTTGACGGTGGCGACGATGGTGTCACCAATTCCGGCGTAGCGCCGGCCGGAGCCGCCGAGCACGCGGATGCACAAAAGTTCCTTGGCACCGGTGTTATCGGCGACGCTAAGCCGCGTCTCCTGCTGGATCATGTGTTTCTATCTCCTATTGTCGTGCCGGTTCTCGGATTCGAGCCTTGCCGAACGAATGGGTTCGCGCGAACTGCGCCGGCCCAAACGCCTTTGGCCCACATGCGAGGGCCGCCTGCGTTCAGGCCGGTCACATTCGCTCAAGCTAGGAAAGCCCTAACTACTTCGCCTTCTCGATGATCGTAACGACCCGGAAGTGCTTGGTCGCGGAGAGCGGGCGGGTTTCCATAATGGAAACCAAATCGCCTACGCGAACTTCGTTATTTTCGTCGTGCGCCTTCACTCGCTTGGTGCGGGTAATAACTTTACCGTATAGCGGGTGCTTTACGCGATCTTCAACTTCAACAACAACGGTCTTGTCCATTTTGTCGGAGACCACGTAGCCGCGCAGCGACTTGCGATGATTACGTGTTTCGGTGCTTGCGTTCTCGCTCATCTCATCCTCACTTACTGAGCGGCCGGAGCGGTTCGAATGTTCTTCTCCCGCTCGCTCTTAATGGTGTAAATGCGAGCAATCTCGCGACGAACTTCCCGCAGGCGGCCACTGTCCTCCAGGCGGTGAGTCACCGCCGAGAAGCGGAGGTTGAACAGTTCCTTCTTCGACTCGGCAAGCTTCTCGAGAAGCTCCGCGTCGGTCATCGCGTCGAGTTCCGCGGTGGTCAGTCCCTTAGCCATTACTCAACCTCCTCACGGGTGATAAAGCGGGTCTTGATGGGCAGCTTGTGCTGGGCGCGGCTCATGGCCTCACGGGCGAGAGCCTCATCCACGCCGGCCATTTCGAACATGACCCGGCCGGGCTTGATATTGGCAACCCAGGTTTCCACCGGGCCCTTACCCGAACCCATACGCACGCCGAGCGGCTTCTTGGTGAGCGGGCGATCCGGGAAGATATTGATCCAGATCTTACCGCCACGCTTGACGTGACGCGTCATGGCAATACGGGCTGCTTCAATTTGACGATTGGTGATGTAGGCCGGCTCGAGCGCCTGGATGCCGTATTCACCGAAAGCCAGCTGAGTTCCGCCCTTGGCCATACCCTTACGGTGCGGACGGTGCTGCTTGCGCCATTTAGTACGACGAGGAATCAGCATGAGTTATGCCTCCGTTCCGGTTGATTCCGGCGCGGCCACCGGAGCTTCGGCTCCGGCCGCCGGGCTCTGAGCCTGTTCGCTGCGGGCTTCCCCACGCTGGCCACCGCGACCGCGACCGGCGCCGCGGCGACCGCGACGATCCGAACGGCCCCCGCGCCCACCGCGCGGAGCTTCCGCGAGGCTGCGGTAGTACTCAGCGTCGGTCAGATCACCGCGGTAGATCCACACCTTCACGCCGATGCGGCCGAAGGTGGTACGCGCTTCGTAGAAACCGTAGTTGATATTCGCGCGCAGGGTGTGCAGCGGCACGCGCCCTTCGCGGTAGAACTCGCTGCGCGACATTTCGGCGCCACCCAGACGGCCCGAGCACTGCACGCGGATGCCCTTGGCACCGGCGCGCTCGGCGGACTGGATACCCTTGCGCATGGCGCGGCGGAAGGACACGCGCGAGGCGAGCTGTTCCGCGATACCCTGCGCCACGAGCTGGGCGTCAGCTTCCGGGTTCTTCACTTCGAGAATATTGAGCTGCACGGCCTTACCGGTCAGCTTCTCCAGATCAGCGCGGAGGCGATCAGCTTCCGCACCGCGCCGGCCAATGACGATGCCGGGGCGAGCGGTGTGGATATCCACAACCACGCGCTCGGCGCGGCGCTCGATGTGCACGCTGGAAATCCCGGCGCGCTCGAGCGTCTTTTCGATCATGTCACGGATTTTGACATCTTCGAGGACGTAGTCCGAGTAGCGCTGCCCCTTCTTGGTGGAATCAGCGAACCACTTGGAGCGGTGGTCGGTCGTGATGCCGAGACGGAACCCAATAGGGTTGACTTTCTGTCCCACTAGCGGGCCCTCCTCTGGTTCTTGGTCTTGGGCTTCTCGTCGGTAACGATAACGGTGATGTGACTCGTCCGCTTGTTGATGCGGTTCGCCCGGCCCTGGGCACGCGGCTGGATACGCTTCATCGTCGGGCCTTCATCGGCGTAAATTTCGCCAATGAACAGCTCGGACTCATCGAAGCGCTCCCCCGCCTGCTCGGCGGCGTAGCGCGCGTTGGCGATGGCCGACTCCACGATCTTACGAACCGGAGTGGCGGCCGCAAACGGTGCGAACTGCAGTACGTCAATAGCGTCCAGGGCGCGCCGGCCGCGGATGGTGTCCACGACACGACGGGCCTTCATGGGCGACACGCGCACGAAGCGCGCCTGCGCCTTTGCTTCCATAGTTCTGCCTTACTCTCTCGCTCGAGGCCCCGGCTTAGCGCCGGCGGCCCTTTCGGTCGTCCTTGTCGTGCCCGCGGAAGGTGCGGGTCGGGGCGAACTCCCCGAGCTTGTGGCCAACCATGGATTCGGTAATGAATACCGGCACATGCTTGCGTCCATCGTGCACTGCAAAGGTGTGACCCAGGAAATCGGGGGTGATAACCGACCGACGCGACCAGGTCTTGATTACGTTCTTGGTGTTCTTCTCGTTCTGCTCGTCGACCTTCTTGTAGAGGTGCTCGTCGACGAACGGACCCTTCTTCAAACTGCGGGGCATCAGCTAATCCTTCCTCAGCGCTTCTTGCCGGTCTTGCGACGGCGCACGATGAGCTTGTCGCTGGCCTTGTTCGGACGGCGGGTACGGCCTTCCTTCTTGCCCCACGGGCTAACGGGATGGCGCCCACCGGACGTCTTACCTTCACCACCACCGTGCGGGTGGTCCACCGGGTTCATCACAACACCGCGGACGGTCGGGCGCACGCCCTTCCAGCGCATACGGCCGGCCTTACCCCAGTTGATATTCGCCTGCTCGGCATTGCCGACTTCACCGACGGTGGCGCGGCAACGCACGTCCACGTTACGGATTTCACCGGAGGGCATACGCAGCTGCGCGTACTTGCCTTCGCGGGCAACCAACTGCACGGAAGCGCCGGCGCTGCGGGCGATCTTGGCCCCGCCCAGCGGCTTGAGTTCCACATTGTGCACCGTGGTACCGAGCGGGATATTGCGCAGCGGCAGGTTGTTGCCGGGCTTGATATCCGCATTCGGACCGGTTTCGATGAGATCGCCCTGCTTCACGCCGCGGGGAGCAACGATGTAACGCTTCTCGCCATCAACGAAGTGAAGCAGCGCAATGCGCGCGGTGCGGTTCGGATCGTATTCAATGTGCGCAACCTTGGCCGGCACGCCGTCCTTATCCCAGCGACGGAAGTCGATGAGACGGTACTGGCGCTTGTGCCCACCGCCCTTGTGACGGGTGGTGATGCGTCCCTGGTTGTTACGCCCACCGGTCTTCTTCAGGGGACGAACGAGGGACTTCTCCGGGGTCGAACGAGTGATCTCGGCGAAGTCGGCAACGCTCGCACCGCGACGACCCGGGGTCGTCGGCTTGTACTTACGAATTCCCATGAGTTCTTATTCCTCAGTTCCTCGAATCGCCTATTAGACGATTTCGCCGTAGATGTCGATGGAGCCTTCGCGCAAGGTGACGATGGCCCGCTTGGTATTCTTGCGCCGCCCGATGCCGTTGCGCGTACGCCGGGTCTTGCCCTGGCGGTTCTGCGTATTGACGGAGGCAACCTTGACGCCAAAAATCGCTTCGACGGCCTGCTTGATTTCAGTCTTATTCGAACGCGGATCAACGAAGAAGGTGTACTTACCCTGTTCTTCGAGCAGCGCGCTCTTCTCCGACATCACCGGGGCGAGGATGACATCGTGCGGGTTCTTATTCCAGAAGTTACCGTTCTCAGTCATTACTTCTCATCCTTCTTGGTGTTCTTCTCCACGAACGCGCCGAGCGCGGCTTCGGTGAAGATAACGTCGTCAGCAGCAAGAACGTCGTAGCTATTGAGCTGATCAACGTAGAGGACGTGGATCTGCGGGAGGTTGCGCACGGAGAGCACCGAGGCGTCATCTTCACGCTGGACCACGACGAGCGCCTTGCGCCCCTCGTTCATCTTCTCGATGAGCGTACGCGCCGCCTTGGTGGACGGGGTCTCATCGGCAACAAAAGCGGTCACGGCGTGAATACGCTCGTGGCGAGCCCGGTCCGAAAGGGACTGCAGCAGCGCGGCCGCGATCATCTTCTTGGGGGTGCGCTGCGAGTAGTCACGCGGCTGCGGGCCGTGGACAACGCCGCCACCGACCCACTGCGGAGCGCGGATCGAACCCTGGCGGGCCCGGCCGGTCCCCTTCTGGCGCCACGGCTTCTTGCCGCCGCCGGACACCTGACCGCGGGTCTTCGTGGCGTGGGTACCGAGGCGAGCGGCAGCTTGCTGCGCGTTAACGACCTGGTGGACCAGCGCCATATTGAAGTCGAGATCAAAGAGCTGAGCCGGGAGGGTGGCCTGCGAGGTCACCTTGCCGGTTTCATCGAGAACGTCAATCTTGAAGTCTGCCATTGTTAGGCTCCCTTCACGGACGTGCGGACCACAACCGAGCCACCCTTTGCACCGGGGATGGCGCCAACCACGAGCAACAGGCCGTTCTCGAGGTCAACGGAGTGGATGGACAGATTCTGCACCGTGACACGGTCCTGACCCATGCGACCAGCCATGCGCAGACCCTTGAAGACGCGCGAGGGGGTGGCGCAGGCGCCGATGGAACCGGGCTTGCGGTGGTTGCGGTGCGCACCGTGGGAGGCCGACACACCGGCGAAGCCGTGACGCTTCATCACACCGGCGAAGCCCTTACCGCGGGAGGTACCGATAACGTCAACGGACTGACCGGCTTCGAAGATATCCGCGGTCAGTTCCTGCCCGAGCGTGTATTCACTGGCATCGGGGGTGCGGATTTCCGCCAGCTTCTTGCGCGGCGTAACACCGGCCTTAGCGAAGTGGCCCTGGAGCGGCTTGGTGACGTTCTTCGTCTTTTCATCGCCCGAGGCGAGCTGCACGGCGGAATAGCCGTCAACCTCGGGGGTGCGAACCTGGGTCACCACATTGGTGCCCACGCGCACAACGGTAATGGGAAGGAGGCGCCCGTCCTCATCCCAGAGCTGGGTCATCCCCAGCTTCGTGCCCAGCAACGCCTTCACGGGCTTGCTGGCAACAGCTTGCTTGGAGTTCATTGCGTATTACCTCAGAGCTTGATTTCCACGTTGACGTCAGCCGGAAGATCGAGACGGCGCAGGCTGTCAATCGTCTTCAGGGTGGGATCCACGATGTCAATAAGGCGCTTGTGTGTGCGCATCTCAAAGTGATCGCGGGAGTCCTTGTACTTGTGGGGCGAGCGGATAACGCAAAAAACGTTTTTTTCCGTCGGCAGCGGGACGGGTCCCACCACGGTCGCGCCGGTACGCGCAACTTCATCGACGAGCTTCTTGGCCGCGCTATCAATGACCTCGTGGTCATATGACTTCAGCCGAATGCGGATCTTCTGTCCCGCCATGGCGCGTCTACCTCTCTTTAGCTTCGGTGCCCGGTACCCGCACTCGGGCGTGTCGTACCGGAGGTAAATCTAGTAGCCATGCCCTATGTGAGGTTACGGAGAACCCTTTATACGATAATCGGCGTTGGGTAACCGATTAAGTTCCTTCGCTCGTAATCCGAGCAACTTGTTAAGTATGCCAAAAACTTCGGCGTACTTTCAAGACTTTCACGGCGAACGTGCGCCGTTTCTCATTCCCAGCGAGCCCGAAGGCCTGCCGGCACGGGTAAAAATTTTACCGAAAGGCCGCGTTTCGTGCAAGAAACGGTTGCGGTGAAGCGCTTCACGTCGCGGTACGACGACGCCGCAGCCTCCCGGACTCTCGGCCACGCGGGCCGCCAGCGGCGCCGTCGCCCCACCCTTGCCCCGGATGCCGCCACCACCTAGCATGGCCTTAAGTGATCTACATCGCTTAGCAGCGCGGATGCTGCGGGCGGGTGATCATCCACCATACCGAGGAGGTAGACAAAGATGTCCTATCGATCAACAAATCCCTATACCGGTGAGGTGCTCGCCGAGTTCCCCTATGCCACCGATGCCGAGGTGGATAAGGCCCTCGAGCTGGCCCACGAAACATTCCAGACGTGGAGCCGCACCTCCATCGCCGAACGCGCCGCTATTTTGCGCCGCGCCGCGGATATCGCGGAAGAACGCGCGAGCGAACTCGGGGCGCTGGCCACCCTGGAAATGGGCAAACTCATTGGGGAAGCCACCGGGGAAGCCGGCGGCACCGTTCCAACAATGCTGCGTTGGCTCGCTGATGAAGCGGAAAATATTTTAGCTCCGCGCCCTGTCAGCTCCACCGCCGCACCTTTTGAAGGCTATATTGACTATCGCCCGGAGGGCGTCGTCGTCGAAATTGAACCGTGGAACTTCCCGTACTACCAGGCCATTCGCGGTTTCGCGCCCGCAATGCTCTGCGGCAACACGGTTATCCTCAAGCACGCGTCGATTTTGCCGCAATGCGCCGCAGCGATTGTCCAGGTGCTCTACGATGCCGGGCTGCCGCGCGGGGTATGGCAAAATCTCTACGCCACCCACGCGCAGGTGGAGCGGCTCATCAGCGACGACCGGGTACGCATTGTTACGCTCACCGGCTCAGAAGCTGCGGGAGCGAAAATCGCGCAGCTCGCGTCCCGGCACCTGAAGAAATCCGTGATGGAACTGGGTGGTTCCGATCCCTTTATTGTTTTGGACGACGCCGATATTGAGGCCACCATCCAGCTCGCAATTATGGGACGCTGCTTCAATGCCGGCCAGGTATGCGCCTCCCCCAAACGCATGATCGTTCCCGATGCGCTCTATGACAGGTTCGTGGCCGGACTCAAGGAAAGCACCGCGCAGCTACGCCCCGGGGATCCAGCAGTGGAAGAAACCACCGTGCCGCCGATGTCGTCCCGTGAGCAAGCCGCCACGGTCAATGATCAGATTCGGCGGGCTATCGACGGCGGGGCAAGCGCCACTCCCCTAGGCCATATTGTTCCCGAGGGAGATACCTGGGTGCAGCCGACGCTGCTGGAAAACGTGGATCGGGATAACGCCGTATTCTACGAGGAGATTTTCGGGCCGGTCTGGAGTGTTTACCGGGTATCCTCGGAAGAAGAAGCAATCCGACTGGCTAATGATTCGTGCTACGGGCTGGGCGGAACGGTTCACTCGGTGAACGTGGCGCATGCCGCGCGCGTTGCCGCCTGGGTAGATACCGGCACCGTTGCCATTAACTCCCCGGTTCCCGCTGTTCCCGCAGGTATGCCATTCGGTGGCGTCAAGCGCTCAGGCTTCGGGCGCGAGATGGGCTACGAAGGGGTACGCGAATTCGCCAATATCCAGTCGATTCTTCTCCCGGAGGGAATCTCCGCGGCGGAGTTCCTCTCCTCGCTTTCAGGAAAGGAGTAAGCATGAAAGCAGCAGTAGTTAATTCTGTGGGCGGTGGGTTCACCATCGAAGATATCGAGATTGCCGAACCCATCGGGCGCGAGGTACTTTTCGACGTCAAGGCTTCCGGCCTGTGCCGCTCGGATCTCACGCTCTCCACCACCAATTTCGGGTTCCCCTTCCCGCAGGTGCTCGGGCACGAAGCCGCCGGTATTGTTACCGCCGTCGGCCCGGACGTGAAAGAAATTAAGGTGGGAGACCACGTGGTCGCCTCCCTCATTCAGTATTGCGGGCACTGCCGGGCTTGTCGGGAATCGCGCATGTACGAATGCGAATTCCCGGAAGAAACGCTGCGCGGCCCGAATGAGCCTCCGCGGCTGAGCCGGAAGGGCGAACCGATTTTCCAGACATACGGTATCGCC
Organism: Actinotignum sp. usb-actsch-213; assembly: GCF_059085665.1. Classification (NCBI taxonomy): domain Bacteria; kingdom Bacillati; phylum Actinomycetota; class Actinomycetes; order Actinomycetales; family Actinomycetaceae; genus Actinotignum; species Actinotignum sp. usb-actsch-213. Next base: position 6,080 of record NZ_JBHNSQ010000072.1, on the reverse strand, counting down.
GGTTTTGCTGAGCAGGCACTCGTGCACGAACACCAGGTAGCGAAAATCGACCCCGAGATGCCTTTCCCGCAGGCTTGCGTGATCGGCTGCGCGGTCATTACCGGTGCGGGTGCGGCTCTGAACACCGCGCAGGTACGCCCCGGTGACACCGTTGCCGTGGTCGGCTTAGGTGGCGTGGGCCTGAGCATCGTCAACGGCGCCCGCATTGCCGGGGCCGGGCGGATTATCGGGGTGGATACCAACCCGGAAAAGAAAGAATTCGGGAAGAAATTCGGGATGACCCACTTCGTCAACGCGGGTGATTCGAACGTTATCGAGCAAATTTTCGCGGCGACTGATGGGCGCGGGGTGGATAAGTCCTTCGAGGCACTCGGCATCGTACCCACGATGGAAACCGCCATAGCCGCGACGCGGCAGGGCGGGGACGTGTACGTGGCTGGGGTATTCAAGCCGGAGATGGAGTGGACGATCAATCCGCTCAATGAATTCTTCGTGCACCGGCGCCATATTCACGCGGTGTACATGGGGAATACCGATATTAAGACCGATATTCCCCAGTACGTAGAGTTCTACCAGCAGGGCCGCCTCCACCTGGATGACCTTGTTGCCACCGAGATTGCCCTGGACGATATCGATGCGACCTATAAGGCCATGGTGAATCATCACGCCGGGATTGGCCGCGTCGTTATCACGTCGTTCTAGCCGCGGCGTTCGCAAGTTCAAGCGCGTCCCTGCGGCCGCGGCGAACGAACCAGTGCACTGGCTAGAGTAAGGCCGCGAGTTCGGCCAGGGGGAACTCCCCCACATCCACGGTGAAAGCGCCGGCGCTGCGGGCTGCGGCCAGCCCGGGCCCGGAATCCTCGAAGGCTAGGCAGTTCTCGATCGCAACGCCCAGGCGCTGCGCACCCAGGAGGTAGGGGGCGGGATTCGGTTTACCGGGGACGTTATCGTCCCCGGTAACCGCCGCTTCCAGCCTGCTGCCCGGCCCGGCCAGGAAGATTTCCACCGGGCGGCCCGGGGTGGCCGTCACAAGTGCTTGTGGGATGCCGGCCGCGGAAAACGCATCGAGAAGCTTCTCCGCGCCGTCAATGAGCTGGGCATCGGCCATATGAACGGCCATGGCGCGCAGCACTTCCGCAAACATTTTCCAGGGATCAACTTCCCCTCCACCACGGCGCACCGCGGCCACCATGCGCCGCCCGTGCGCGATGGTATCCGCCCCGCGGATCGCCAGCACATCCTCATCGGTCCAGATTCCACCGTGGGAACGCACCACATTCCCCGATACCCGGGCCCATTCCTCTTCCGAATCCACCAGGGTGCCATCCATATCCCAGAGCACCGCCGCCGGGGCAACGCTGCCCGCCACATCACCGGGAAACCCGATTTTCTTATACACATCCTCAAGAGCCATAGCGTCACTCTGCCAAGTTCTGCGTCGTCGTGCAAATACAAAGGGACCCTAGCGCAATGCTAGGGTCCCTTCCCGCCTCACGGCGGACGTTTTGCTCAGTTACCCGGCAACCGGGTAGCTTCGCGCCGATGCATCAAGTTACTTGATGATCTTGGTGACGCGCCCTGAACCAACGGTGTGGCCGCCCTCGCGAATAGCGAAGCCGAGGCCCTCTTCCATGGCGATGGGCTGAATGAGCTCAACCGACATCTCGGTGTTGTCGCCGGGCATAACCATCTCGGTGCCTTCGGGCAGCGTGATGACGCCGGTGACGTCCGTGGTGCGGAAGTAGAACTGCGGGCGGTAGTTGGAGAAGAACGGGTTGTGACGGCCGCCTTCTTCCTTCTTCAGCACGTAGACCTGAGCTTCAAACTGGGTGTGCGGGGTGATGGTGCCGGGCTTGGCCACAACCTGGCCACGCTCAACATCTTCACGCTTGGTGCCGCGGAGCAGCAGACCGCAGTTTTCGCCAGCTTCGGCGTAGTCCATCTGCTTGTGGAACATTTCGATACCGGTAACGGTGGTCTTCTGGGTATCGCGGATACCGAGAATTTCCACTTCCTCGTTGAGGTTGAGGATACCGCGCTCCACACGGCCGGTGACCACGGTGCCGCGGCCGGTAATGGTGAAGACGTCCTCAATCGGCATGAGGAACGGCTTATCGGTGTCACGCACCGGATCCTCGAAGTAGTTATCCACCTGATCCATGAGCTCTTCGATGGAAGCAACCCACTTGGGATCGCCTTCCAACGCCTTGAGAGCGGAGATCTTCACGACCGGGAGGTCATCGCCCGGGTAATCCTGGGAGGAAAGAAGTTCGCGGACTTCCATTTCCACCAGTTCGAGCAGCTCTTCGTCGTCAACCATATCGGACTTGTTGAGAGCAACGATGATCTGGGGCACGCCCACCTGACGGGCGAGCAGCACGTGCTCGCGGGTCTGGGCCATCGGGCCGTCGGTCGCCGCGACCACGAGGATCGCGCCGTCCATCTGGGCCGCGCCGGTAATCATGTTCTTGATGTAGTCCGCGTGGCCGGGGGCGTCAACGTGCGCGTAGTGACGCTTCTCGGTCTGGTATTCCACGTGGGACACGTTGATGGTAATACCGCGCTGGCGCTCTTCGGGAGCGTTATCAACCTGATCGAACGGGGTGTACTCGTTCAGATCCGGGTACTTATCCGACAGAACCTTGGTGATCGCAGCGGTCGTGGTCGTCTTTCCGTGATCGACGTGACCGATGGTGCCAATGTTCATATGCGGCTTGGACTTATCGTACTTGGCCTTCGCCACTGGGCCCTCCTGGGACTCTAGAAATTACTTACAGCTATGTGGATGATGCTCGCGCATAATCCGGTCTGTTCCGAACAGTTACCTATTGTAAACGAAACCGGCGACTATTCACCACGAGATTCCGCGATGATCTGTTCCGCAACGGCCTTCGGGACCTCGGCGTAGGAATCCATCTGCATGGAATACACCGCGCGCCCCTGGGTCTTCGACCGCAGGTCGCCAACGTAGCCGAACATTTCGCTCAGCGGCACATTGGCGCGCACGATCTTGACGCCCGTCGCATCCTCCATGGACTTGATCATACCGCGCCGGGAGTTCAGGTCGCCGATAACGTCGCCCATGTACTCTTCCGGGGTGCGGACTTCCACGTCCATGATGGGTTCCAGAAGCACAGGATTGGCGCGCCGTGCGCCTTCCTTGAACACCTGGTTACCCGCGATCTTGAACGCCAGCTCCGAAGAGTCGACGTCGTGATAAGCGCCGTCTTCCAGGGTGGCCTTGACGCCCACCACCGGGAACCCGGCGAGGACACCATTCTGCATGGCTTCCTGGATACCCTGATCGACAGACGGGATGTATTCACGCGGAACGCGACCACCTGTCACGGCATTGACAAATTCGTAGGTGTTGCCGTCTTCGTTGGAGTCAAGAGGCTCAAACGTGACGATGACACGCGCGAACTGGCCCGATCCACCCGTCTGCTTCTTGTGGGTGTATTCGACGCTATCGACCTTCTTGCGGATCGTCTCGCGGTAGGCAACCATCGGAGCACCGACGTTCGCATCAACCTTGAACTCACGCTTCATACGGTCGACGAGGATATCGAGGTGGAGTTCGCCCATACCGCCAATGACGGTCTGGCCGGTTTCCTCATCCTGACGAACCGTGAAGGTCGGATCCTCTTCCGCGAGCTTCTGAATAGCCACGGAAAGCTTTTCTTGGTCACCCTTCGACTTCGGCTCAATCGCCACGTGAATCACGGGCTCCGGGAAGGACATGGACTCAAGAATAATCGGGGCGTCCTGGGCGCAGAGGGTATCACCGGTGGTGGTGTCCTTCAGCCCGATGAACGCGTAAATATGCCCCGCATGCGCTTCTTCAACAGGATTTTCCTTGTTGGAGTGCATCTGGAACATCTTGCCCACGCGCTCCTTGCGGCCCTTGACCGAGTTGAGCACCTGGGTGCCGGCCGCCACCTTACCGGAGTAAACGCGGATGTAGGTGAGCTTGCCGTAGAAGGGGTGCACCGCAATCTTGAAGGCCAGCGCGGAGAACGGCTCGTTCTCGCTCGGGTGGCGTTCTTCGGTTTCACCGTCTTCTTCGTGACCCGGCTTGAAGCCCTTGATGGCCGGAACGTCAATCGGGGCGGGCAGGAAGTGCACCACGCCGTCCAGCGCAGGCTGAATACCCTTGTTCTTGTAGGCCGAACCGGCGTACACGGGGTAGATTTCCGAGGCGATCGTACGGATACGCAGACCCTTGATCATGTCCTCGGTGCTCAGCTCGCCATCCTCGAGGTACTTCTCCATGAGTTCATCGGAGGCTTCGGCGGCATCTTCCATAGCGGCCATGCGCAGCTCTTCGGCCTTGGCCTGCAGTTCGGCGGGGATATCTTCTTCCACCACAACGGCGCCCCAGGTGTCATTGCCTTGGGCATCCTTTTCGGGGAAGCGGATCGCCTTCATCTTGAGCACGTCCACCACGCCAGAGAAGTCATTCTCCGCGCCGATCGGGAAGGTGATAACCGTCGGGTGGGCGCTGAGGCGATCCCGAATGGTCTGGACGGAGAAGTCGAAGTTCGCCCCCAACTTATCCATCTTATTGATGAGACAAATACGCGGCACGTGGTACTTATCAGCCTGGCGCCACACCGTTTCCGACTGCGGCTCCACACCTTCCTTACCGTCGAACACCGCGATGGCGCCGTCCAGCACGCGCAGGGAGCGCTCCACTTCCACGGTAAAATCAACGTGGCCGGGGGTGTCGATGATATTGAACTGCGTACCCTTCCAGAACGCGGTGACCGCGGCGGACGTAATCGTAATGCCGCGTTCCTTTTCCTGTTCCATCCAGTCGGTCGTCGAGGCGCCGTCATGGGTTTCACCCAGCTTGTGGTTAATGCCGGTGTAGAGCAGGATGCGTTCGGTGGTCGTTGTCTTGCCGGCATCGATGTGAGCCATGATGCCGATATTGCGAACCTTGGAAAGGTCCGTAAGCACTTCTTGTGCCACTTTTCGCTCTCTTCTATCTCGCGGGTCAGATAACCCTGGTGATTACCAGCGGTAGTGGGCGAAGGCCTTATTGGCTTCCGCCATGCGGTGGGTATCCTCGCGGCGCTTGACAGCACCACCAAGGCCGTTGGAGGCATCGAGGATTTCGTTGAGGAGACGTTCCGTCATAGTGTTTTCGCGACGCTGGCGCGCGAATTCCACCAGCCAGCGCAGGCCAAGGGCCGTGGAACGGCCAGCCTTGACTTCCACCGGCACCTGGTAGGTGGCGCCACCGACACGGCGGGAACGCACTTCCAGCTGCGGACGAATGTTATCCATAGCGCGCTTGAGAACCGCCAGGGCGTCCTGCCCGGACTTTTCTGCCACGCCTTCCATCGCACCGTAGACGATGGACTGCGCCAGGGACTTCTTGCCATCCACGAGGACGCGGTTGACCAGCTGGGTCACCAGCTGGGAATTGTAAACCGGATCGCTGACCAGCGGACGCTTCTTAACCGGACCCTTACGAGGCATTACTTCTTCTCCTTCTTGGCGCCGTAACGGGAACGAGCCTGGTTGCGGCTCTTCACGCCCTGGGTGTCAAGGGCGCCGCGGACGATCTTGTACCGCACACCGGGGAGGTCCTTCACGCCACCGCCGCGAACGAGGACGATGGAGTGTTCCTGCAGGTTGTGACCTTCACCGGGGATGTACGCCGTCACTTCGATGCCGGAGGACAGGCGAACACGGGCAACCTTACGGAGCGCAGAGTTCGGTTTCTTGGGGGTGGTGGTGAACACGCGGGTGCACACCCCACGACGCTGGGGGCTCCCCTTAAGCGCCGGGCGCTTAGGAGCGCGCTTCTTCTTCGCGCGGCCCTCGCGGACCAGCTGCTGAATTGTAGGCACTACTTCTCCTGATAGACAGATGAATATTATAACGTTTGCCAAATCTGCCCGAACGCACACCGCTCATTACGGGACGGCCGGAGGCCGCCACAACAGACCCGCAAACAGGCAACCTAAACAAGAATAGCGGTTAACACGAGGAGCCGTCAAAGCTTCGCGGGCTGAGGTGTTAGGAAACACACGGGTTGCGCGCCCGCCCGGCGCTTCTTTTAACGCGCA
>NZ_JBHNSQ010000071.1:0-9775 GCF_059085665.1 Actinotignum sp. usb-actsch-213 | reverse complement strand
GCGGGCAACCCCGGCTCACAAAGGCGTGGAATAATGAGGCACGATATGGATAAGTCTCAGGAACCCGCAGCGCCCTCCGGCAAGGGCGAGGCAAACCGCCACGCCCGCACCCACCAGCGCAACGGTGATGGCTCGACCGGCCGGCAGGAAAGTGGCGCTTCGCGCCGTCGTCGTTCCAAGCGCGGCCACCGCAATGGCAAGGCCCGCAGCAACCACCGCAACCCGCGCACCCCACGCGGGCCGCGGCCGTTCACCCCGGCGCAACTCGAGGCGCGCCGAGCGGCTGTCCCGCACATCACCTACCCGGAAACTCTTCCCGTTTCCGCCCGGCGCGCGGAGATCCGCGCGGCCATCGCCGCGAACCAGGTGGTTATTATCGCCGGGGAAACCGGTTCCGGGAAAACCACCCAGCTGCCGAAAATCTGTCTGGAGCTGGGCCGGGGTATCACCGGGCTCATCGGGCACACGCAGCCGCGGCGCATCGCGGCGCGCTCGGTTGCCGAACGCATCGCGGCCGAACTGGGGCAAAAAGTTGGCGGCGCCGTCGGCTATCAGGTGCGTTTCACCGAAGAAGTGGGCCCCACCACGCTCGTCAAACTCATGACGGACGGTATCCTCCTCGCGGAAATTCAATCCGATCCGCAACTGCTGCGCTACGACACCCTCATTATCGACGAAGCGCACGAACGTTCCCTCAATATCGACTTCATCCTCGGCTACCTCGCGCGCCTCCTCCCCGCCCGTCCCGACCTCAAAGTCATCATCACCTCCGCAACCATCGATACCGAGCGATTCGCCGCGCATTTCGGCAAGCACCGCGCGGGCGGGCGCCCCGGCGACACCGCGCCGATTATCGAGGTATCCGGACGCACGTACCCGGTGGAAATCCGGTACCGTCCCCTCGATGAGGAACAGGACGCAGAACACGAGGAACGGTACGACGACGCCGGTGCGCAGCGCGTGGCCGCGCCGCGCACCCCGGGCCGGGCCGCGGCACTCGATCAGGTGAGCGGAATCGTGGCGGCCGCCGAAGAACTCATGGCGGAAGGCGAGGGCGATATTCTGGTCTTCCTCTCCGGAGAGGGCGAGATTCGGGATACCGCGAAAGCCCTCGATGATGAGCTCGGGGCAAGATATGTGGCCCCCGGGGGGAGGTCCAGCGCGCCGGGTGCCGTGGAGGTCCTGCCGCTGTTTTCGCGTCTTTCCGCGGCGGAACAGCACCGCATTTTCCAGCCCGGGCCCTACCGGCGCATTATCCTCGCCACGAATATTGCGGAGACCTCGCTGACGGTACCCGGAATCAAGTACGTGATTGACCCGGGCACGGCCCGTATTTCGCGCTACTCGAATAAAACGAAGGTGCAGCGCCTGCCCATTGAGCCAATTTCGCAGGCCAGCGCCAATCAGCGCTCGGGTCGGTGCGGGCGCGTCACGGATGGGGTGGCGATCCGGCTCTATTCCGAGGATGATTTCCTGGCTCGGCCCGAATTCACCCAGCCCGAAATTCAGCGCACGTCCCTGGCCGCGGTTATTTTGCAGATGCTCGCGCTCGGGCTGGGCGCCGTCGATGATTTTCCCTTTATTGACCCGCCGGAAGCGCGGGCAGTGCGGGCCGGCACCCAGCTCCTCGAAGAAATCGGGGCGATAACGTATGGCGCTGCGGGTGCGTTTGGGGCGGACAGCCGCCACGCCCCGCGGCTAACCGCCATCGGGCGCCAGCTCGCGCGCCTCCCTATCGACCCGCGGCTGGGCCGCATGCTTATCGAAGCGCAGCGCAACGGGTGTGCTTCCGAAGTGTTGGTGCTGGTGGCGGCGCTGTCGGTGCAGGATGTGCGCGAGCGCCCCACTGAGAAACGCGCCCAGGCCGATCAATTCCACGCGCGCTTCACGGCCGGCTCGTCGGATTTCCTCGCCTACCTGACGCTGTGGCGCTATCTGCGCACCCAGGCGCGCGAGCTGTCCGGTTCGGCGTTCCGGCGCATGTGCCGGGCGGAATTCCTCAACTACCTGCGGTATCGCGAGTGGGCGGACGTGGTGGCGCAGCTTGAGCAGATGGCTCGACCGTTGGAGCTGACGATCCGCCGCCTGGCGCTGCCCAGCTCGAAGCAGATCCGCGCCGCGGAGGAAGCCGGGGCGGGGGCACCTCAGCTGGGCGGGGCTCCGAATTCCGGGGCGGTAGCCCACGCCTGCCGCGAGCTTGGGCGCGGTTCGGATACCCCGGAGTCGGGGGCGATTCACCGGTCCCTGCTGGTTGGGCTGCTGTCCAATATTGGCAATTATTCCCCGCGTAGCCGCGATTACCTGGGCGCACGCGGCACCCATTTCGTGATTTGGCCCGGCTCCGGCCTGCACCGGCGCACCCCCGAGTGGGTGATGGCCGCCGAACTGGTGGAAACTTCCCGGCTTTTCGCCCGCACCGTGGCCGCGATCCAGCCCGAGTGGATCGAGCCGCTGGCGAAGAAGCTGGTGCGGCGTTCCTATTCGGAACCGTATTGGTCGGCGAAGAACGGCGCGGCAATGGTCCACGAGAAGGTGATGCTCTACGGGGTGACCCTGGTAGCGGACCGCCCCGTGCTACTGGCAACCTCCGGTTCGGATGCGGCGCGCGAGCTGGCCCGCGAGATGTTCATCCGCCACGGCCTGGTGGAGGGCGAGTGGCGCAGCCACCACGAGTTCCTGGCGCGCAACCGCGCGGCCCTCGAGGAGGCCGGCCGCACCGAAGACAAGCTGCGCCGCCACGGCCTGGTGGCTGATAATGATGCGCTGGCCGCGTTTTACGAGGAGCGCATTCCGGAGAGCGTGGTCTCCGGGCGGCATTTCGATTCCTGGTGGAAGAAGGAACGGCACGCACGCCCCGAACTGCTCGATTTCACGCAGGATTTCTTGCTGGGTGGCGCGGGCGGCGCCGGCGAAGAGGACTTCCCCACCGAATGGCACCAGGGCGATATCACCCTGCCCATCACCTACACTTTCGCGCCGGGCTCCTTCAACGATGGCATCACCGTGGACGTGCCCATCGCGTTGCTGCCACGGCTACGCCCGGAGGGTTTCGACTGGCTGGTACCCGGAATGCTTGATGAACTGGTGGTCGCCACGATTCGTGCGCTGCCCAAACGCGTGCGGCGCAACCTGGTGCCTGCCCCCGACGTGGCCCGCGATATCCGCGCGGTGCTGCCCGGTTGGGAGGAGGCCGTGCACGGTGGCGCGGCCGACGCGCGCGGCGGCGACGCGTCCGGTAGCGAACCGATTTCTTTCGGGGACGCTTTTCGCGCGGCCACGGCCCGCGTGCGGGGTATTGAGATCGACGACGCCGCGTGGCAGGAGGTACATCTCCCCGCGCATCTGACTGTGAATTTCCGGGTGCGTTCGGAGCGTGGCGCGGTGCTTGAGGAATCGACGTCGCTCGAGTATGTGCAGCGCAGTCTTGCCCCGCAAACCAAGGAGGCGGTGGAGAACGTGGTGGCCGGGGCGGTGGCACAGGCCCTCGACGAAGCGCGGGCGCGGTTGCGCAAGCCGAGCGCGGCGAAACAGGGCACGCAACAGGGAACAAAGCACTCAGTGGGCGCACAGTCTGCGGGCGTCCCATCCGCCGGCACGCCGGCCGCGAGCACGCCAGCCGCACGTTCGGCCAGCACCACCAGTTCGGCCGGGACGGCCGCCGACGAACTCGCATCCGGGGATGCTGTGACCGGCTGGCCCGAGGTGGAGCAGGGGATTATCCCGGCGGTTATTGAAACCGAGGGCCCGGCCGGGACGGTTCGTGCTTATCCGGCGCTCGCTGACCGCGCCGGAAAGGTCGTTCTGGATGTGGTGGCGGAGCCGGGCGAGCAGGTGCGAGTACATCGCGGCGGCGTGATTCGTTTGCTCGCGGATGCCCTGGCGCTGCCCGAGGGCCGGATCACCTCGCGCTGGGATGGCGAGCTAGCTTTACAGCTGGCGGGTAGCCCGGCACCTTCTACAGCGGCGTTGGTGGCAGATCTGCAGTGGGCGGCGGCGCGGAATCTCGCCGACCGTTGGGGCGCGGCCAATGAGGCCAGTCCGGAGGAGTTGCGTTCCGGGCGCGAATTTGAGGAACTGCAGTCCTGGGCTCGTGACGAGTTCGAGGACGAAGTGTTCCTCATCGCGCAGGGCGCGGGAAAGGCCGCGGCTGCGTGGGCGGAGGTGGAGCAGCTGGTGCGAGATAACCGCTCGGTGGCACTGCTTGCCACCATGAGCGACGAGCGCGCTCATCTGGATGCACTCATGCCCGCCGATTTTGTGCGGGCCACGCCGGCAGCACGCTTCTGGGATCTGCCGCGCTATCTCCAGGCCGCGAAGCTGCGCATTGAGAAGGCCGCGGTGAATCCGGCAGCTGATGATTCGCTCGCCTGGCAGGTGCAAACCGCGGCGGACGCGGTGGAAAGTGCCCGAGCAGAAGCCAGCTACGCGGCTTTCGATCCGGGCCGCGCTCGGGTGCTCGACCACGCCCGCTGGCTCCTGGAAGAACTGCGCGTCTCGCTTTTCGCCCAGCAGCTGGGCACCAAGGAAAAGGTTTCCGTCAAGCGCATCCAGAAGCTATTGGCTAGCTAAGCTCCATAAGAGCCGCGTGCATCTCAAAATTCACACAAGTCACAAGAATCCCAGCGGGGATGCTATGTGTTGTGAGAGCTGTACTTCATTTGTCGTACATGCGAAGTACACCTCGGAAAAACACCCCGCCCCGCCGGAGCGGAATGCGTCGTCGTACTTCTTGGGATTACAGCAGGCTGACGATGCCCATGATGACGGCGGCGAGCAGCGCGCCAGCAATCATTCCACCCCACCATTCCAGCTGGTCCCCGGTGGTGACACGGTCGAGGGACTGCGGCTTGAACGGGAGCACGGGCGCGGTATTGGGCAGCAGCTTGGGGCGCTGTTCCAAGGAACGCATGAGGGCTTCTTGTTCCGGGCTGGCTTCCTCCACGTTGGCGAGCCCGCCGTAGCCCTTTTCTGTTTGGCGCAGCGGGAGCAGGGTGCCGGGCTTACTCTCGGCGAAGCCGGCCTGTTCCGCGCCATGCACCGCGATAACGGTGCGGAAATCCGCGGATTTATCCACCGGGCGAACCACCACCGGCACCATAAGCGCCTGCTTGCGGCGGCTATTGCCGACCGTGCGCATCCGCCGGCTTTCGTCGGTGCCCAGTACCCGGGCAACCACATCCACGCCAGGCGCGGCCGGCGTTTTATCGCGGATCAGCCAGGGCAGCGCCAGCAGCAACGCCACCACCGCGAAGGCCGGGATCAGGTAGAGCGCACGCGAACCGACCAGGGCATTCGGGAAGGCAATAAGTCCGAGCACCACGCCCGCGCCCAGACCCCACAGGGTACCGGTGCATACCCGCCGGGCATGATCGATAGGCCGCGCCGCCGGGAGGTTGCCTTCCCGCCAAATCTCAGCCACAACGTTGGTGCTCATACGTCCTTCCTCTTCCCTCGCATAATTAGTCGCCAGCAGTTATCCGCGCGCCGCTACTTGCAGGCGGTTTCTGGTACCTCGCTATTCGCGGGTGCTCCGGCCGCGCTGCGTGCCGGCAGCGCCTTCGCGGGTCAATCCGCGCTTTCCATGGTAACCCGGGCTAGCGCAGGCTTTCACTTTCCAGCACCACATCCCCGTTCTCCACCCGGAAGCGCACCGTATGCTCCCGCTCGAAAACCCGCGCGATATCCGAACGCTTCTCCCAGCTCAACGGGGCAACAAGCCGCCACTCATAGCTGCGCTCCAGCAGGCCTCCCCGCACGCTCACTGTTCCACCCAGCCCTTCCACAGCCGCGCTCACCTGCGGCTTCTCTTTCCAGCTCAGCTTCTCTTTGCGGGTGTCCCCAAAAGAGCGGTCCTTGCGGAAAGCGGCCGGGCAGCCAGCCGGCGGCGTCGTCGTACCATCACCGCGTACGCAACTTTCCACGAGACGTTCCACCAGTTCCACCGCGCGGTCACCCGCGGCAGGGGTGGCCTGGGCGCTGAGACGCGCGGTCGCGGTCTGGCCCGGCCGCACCGCGGCGGTGGCGCCGGCCCCGAAGGTAAGGTAGCGCGAATCGCCGGGTGCCGCCACGGTGTAATCACCAGGGAAAGCCGGGGCGGATTCCTGCGGCGAGAGGGCGACGGGCACGTTGTTGATGCTGGTGAGAGCGGGAGGAGTGGAGCCTGTGCCGGCGGAAGCTTGCGCGGCGCCGCCGCTGGAAGTCTGATCGGCATCGCGCTCCACGCGCAACTGTCCGAGGGCACCCTTGCTCACTTGCCAGCGCGGACTCAGGATCGCGGTGGTGCCGCGGCGCACCAGAGTGATGCTCAGGGGTTCTTGAGTTCCGTTGTAGCTAACAACGCCGTCCACGCGCACGGCGGTTTCGGTTTCGATACGGCGGGTTTCGCGCACCTGGAAATCAGCAGGTCGGCCCGGGACAGCGCGATAGACTTCGTCGCTCAGCAGGGCGAGAGAGCCGGAAAGCGCGCCGGGATCGGTCAGGCCCAGCGCATCGCGAGCGCGGCCTTCTTCAAGCGCGGCCATATATCTGCTGGCCACGGCCGCGGGCGAATAGTAGGTGGTAGCCAGGATGTGGCGCACGGCCAGCAGAGCCAGGGCGCTCAAGAGCACCGCGAGTGCGCCGAACAATACGCCCCGCCGCCGCATAAATATACGGGTACGCGCCGCGCGCTGAATGCCCACCGCGGGCTGAGTGCTCACTGCGCTGCGGGCAGATTGCCGCGCAGCAGCTCCACCAGGCGCTCTGAGCCGGCTTCCACGCAGCTGAGCGTCGCTTCGAATTCGCGCGCCGAGCCACCCCACGGATCGGGCACATCGTACTCGCCGGATGAATAATAAAAATCGGAAGAGTGCTGGCGCCCCGAGGCGCGCCCGGCATCGTCGGAAAGAACCCCGCCGTGCCCGAATACGCCCTCCGGCGCGATCCCTACCTCCGGCAGCGCGAACTCGGTCCACAGGTGAATATTGGTCAGGGAAAGTGAGAGGGAACGGCATAGCCGACGCACGGCCCGCGCGTGCCCGGTGGTCATGGCCAGAATCAGTCCGGCATTTTCCAGCTCATCGGCGGTAACACGGTGAGCCCGGTGGCGTTCAGGCAGGTCATAACCGTGTTCGGTGAGGGTGCGTTGGGCGGGCGGGTAAATCGGGTTGCCCGCCTCCTCGTTGGACACCCCCGCGGAGGCCACCGCAATATCGATACCGGCCTCGCGCAACCGCTGGCGCAGCACGATTTCCCCCATGGGAGATCGGCAAATATTCCCGGTACAGACAACAAGAATGCGGGGCCGTTCCGCCAACGCGCGAACGACGCCCGCACCGGGGTAGGCAGCGGGAGTGGCACTTTCCGTCATGCTGGCAAGTCTAGGCACCGCGCCTGAAAAGTTTTGAGCAGTAGGTCTCATCGAGTGCATACTACGCTGAAAGTATGCAGAATCCCGGGATAGAAACGCCCGGGCACGTGTGAGCGGGCTGCCCGGATCACCCGTGTTGAACTGCGGAAAAGTCACATCCGAGCAGTTCCGCGCCGCGATTACGCATAATCGCAGCTGAAAGTACGTGATTTTCGCCACGATATGCGCGGGCTACGTTTCATACACGGCTTAGTTGTTGCGTCATTTATCTACAACGACGACGCAGGGCCGGGGCGCGTGCGCCCCGGCCCTGGGAATCAGGCCACCGCCTTAGCAGCCTTGCAGCGCCTCATTAATGCGAGTACTACCTCGAGATAGGCGATGCGGGTGCCGGCCCCGGCTAGTTGATACGCGTGCCATCCCCGGCATGGAATACATGGATAGCATCCAGATTCGGGGTGGCGTACACGGTGTCACCCACCGCAGGGGCCTTAAACGGTGGGATACGCACAACCACCTGAGAGGAGCCATCGCCCGATCCGAAGCCGGACTTCTCCACGCCGGCAATCTCACCGTAGACGTAGTTATCCGAACCCAGGTTCTCCACCATATCCACCACGATCGGCACCGAGCTTTCCCCGGGCTCACGCGTGAGCTCCGTGAAGGATTCGGGGCGCACGCCCAGGATCACCTTACCCTTGTCATCCGGGGTGATCGCGTCGATGACCGCGCGGGGGAGGCGGATGCGCGCTTGGCCGAGAACTGCGGCGTCGCCCTCAATATTGAAGGTGCCGAGGTTCATGGCCGGCGAGCCAATGAAGCCCGCCACGAAAGCGTTTTGCGGCCGGTTGTACAGCTCATCCGGGCTGCCCACCTGCTGCAAAACCCCGAAGTTGAGCACGGCGATGCGGTCGCCCATGGTCAGCGCTTCGGTTTGGTCGTGGGTGACGTACACCGTGGTAGTGCCCAGGCGGCGCTGCAAAGTTGCGATCTGGGTGCGGGTTTGCACGCGGAGCTTCGCGTCCAGGTTGGAGAGCGGTTCGTCCATGAGGAAGACCTGCGGGTTGCGCACAATCGCGCGGCCCATCGCCACGCGCTGGCGCTGGCCGCCGGAAAGCGCCTTCGGCTTGCGATCCAAATACTCGGTCAGGTCGAGGATCTGGGCGGCTTCCTTGACGCGCTTATCGATTTCTTCCTTCGGGGTGCGCGCGATCTTGAGCGCAAAGCCCATATTTTCCGCCACCGACATATGCGGGTAGAGAGCGTAATTCTGGAACACCATCGCGATATCGCGATCCTTGGGCGAAACATTGGTGACATCACGGTCCCCAATGTAAATACGCCCGTCATTAATATCTTCCAGCCCGGCCAGCATGCGCAGCGACGTTGATTTACCGCAGCCGGACGGGCCAACAAGAACAAGGAATTCCCCGTCAGCAATCTCGAGGTTGAGCTGATTGACAGCCGGGGTATCCGACCCCGGGTAGATACGCGATGCGTTCTCAAATGTAACAGATGCCATTACTGGTCCCTTCACCGGCAGGTACGTGCCGGACGATCCGAGTGAAGAGTGCCGTGATGGGCACCCGAAGTTCCAGCAGTTGCGGGGCGACGACACCCATCCGGCAAGCGCAACCCGTTCGGTACCGGCGCACCCAAAGGCCGCCAATCCCCTGAGACCACGAAGCCATTAACAGGCCGCAATGCCCCCGCGCCCGGATACCCGGGCAATGTACAAATGCTGTGACTTCAGAGTGTCCACTCTGACACAGTCGCCCTGTGCGACATACTCAATTTTGCCAGGAGCGGGCGCGGATTTCCAGCTCCGCTGCCATTTTTTGCGCAAAGCTTCCAGGTTTTTCTCGGGTTCGGAGCTAGCCATCTACGCATGGTGTTACTTGCCTAGCAGGGCCACGAAGTGCAACCCCACGACAGCGAACCCCGCAGAATGCAACCTGATGGCATCAAAACAATTTCTTAACGTAGCTGCCGTTGCATTTTGATTTGGGCCGCCGAGGGATCTGCCCGCGCGAATCTCACGGAAATCATGAGCACCAGTAGTCACACGAGCCCCTGCCGGGGCGCTATGTGTTTTCCGAGCTGTAGTGCAGATGTCGTACATGCGAAGTACACCGCGGAAAAACACCCCTCCCCGGCCGGGGTCGGTTAAGTGGGTCAGTTTCAAGCGTCGAGGCTGCAGAATGTACATTTTGGACCGGACCGGCCGCAGAGTGTACGCCACGGACATTAAATCGCGGAAAAACTGTCACCCATGTACATTTTGTTAGCCGACCGGGTCTCTCTCCTCCTCAAAGTCCGCATTCCAGACAACACATCCCGCGCAGTGGGCGTAAAGAACACGAAATCATCCCGAAACGGTACTCTCACGCCCACTTTGTTTTTTTTGGGGCTTCGACGGAGCAAAGA
>NZ_JBHNSQ010000070.1:0-58885 GCF_059085665.1 Actinotignum sp. usb-actsch-213 | reverse complement strand
TACTCTTCCTCTTTGTAGGTGTGGCGGGAACGATGTGTGCACCACTCTTTGAATAATGGATATTTGCCCGAGTTGTCGGTTGCCTAATTTTTTGGTTCCGCGAACGATAAATACCGATCACTACCCCAAAGTCAGCAACCTCTTTATTCGAGTTATTGGGCAAGCGGGATCCGTAGCCGGCGTGTCGTAAAACGAGCTTCTGGATCGTGACGATGTCTAAAGTGACTGCAGAACGTGACGGATCGTATTCGGGCTGGCCGGGCATGTGCTTAGCCTGCCTGCCGAAATGAATCTCGGTCGTGAAGCCGTAAACCTCACGGAACTTCAGCTTATGGTAAGGAATCAACTTGCTACGTGGTTTACCCATATGTCTCCTCCGGTTGCTTCAGTGGATCTCCCGGATAGACCACGGTGTTGTTCGTGATATCGATAATTCTCTCGGCAAAGTCCCGATAGTCGATGGACAAGTACTGGCTGTACCGGCGCGGACCGTCATGGATAATCTCACGGATCTCAAATACCAGAACATGAAACTCGTCGTAACGGGGATCGTCCATTTCGATGTCTAGTTCACCGGCGTTGTCGCTTTCAAAGGCTGTGAAGTAGACCGCGCGGTAACATTCACCATTGGAAAAAGCGATCTCGTAAACGGCATCAGAATGCTCGTTGTCATAATCCCACACAAGCCCAAATTGGCTGTCTTCTTCAGGGTGGAAAAAGCTATCGTGTCCCATTATCTCCTCCTTGGATCTGCTGGTACTAAGTGCGCTCCGTTTTTGGAATAGTGAATCGTAGCCCAGGTTGTGGGCAGCCCTGGATCGGAACTGCTGTGCCGATATATGCCAATAACTTGTCCGAGATTGACGATCTCCTTATTCGGACTGGATGTATATTTTGTCCTCACCGGCGTATCGTAAAACGAGCTTCTGGATGGTGAGAATATCTACTGTCACAGGTGAACGTGACGGATCGTATTCGGGCTGGTCGGGCATGTGTTTAGCCTGCCTGCCGAAATGAATCTCTGTGGTGAATCCGTAAACTTCACGGAATTTCAGCTTATGGTACGAAATCAACTTGCTACGTGGTTTACCCATGTGCTTCCTCCGAATTCTTCGACGGATTACCTGGATAGACCACGGTGTCGTTCGTGATGTCAATAATCTTCTCAGGAAAGTCCCGGTAATCGACGGACAGATATTGGCTATAGCGGTGAGGGCCGTCATGGACTATCTCCAAGATCTCGAAATCTATGACAGAAAATTCGTCATATTGAGGATCGTCCATTTCGATGTCGAGTTCACCGCAATTGTCACTTTCGTAAGCAGTGTCGTAAACCGCGCGGTAACACTCGCCATTGGAAAAACTGATCTTATAAACGGCGTTGGGATGTTGGTTGTCATAATCCCATACCAGTCCAAATTGACAGTCTTCTTCAGGATGGTAAATTTTCTTCATTCCCATTATTTCTTCCTTGGATCAGCCGGAACTATATGCGCTCCGCTTTTTGAATAGTGAATGGTTACCCAAGATGTAGGCAAGTCGGGTCTTGTGGATTGTCGACGGTATAAACCGATTATGAATCCACAATTCACGCGTTCTTTATTGGAATCTTTTCCGCGCCGCGACCCTGTTCCGGCGTGCCGTAGAACAAGTCGCTGAATCGTGAGAATATCTACCGTGACGGGTGAACGTGACGGATCGTATTCGGGCTGGCCGGGCATGTGTTTAGCCTGCCTGCCAAAATGAACTTCAGTGGTGAACCCGTAGACTTCGGGAAACTTGAGCTTGTGATAGGGAATGAGCTTGCTTCGCGGCTTACCCATTCACACCCCCGATACAAAATCAGTACAACTTTTCAGAAAAAGGTGTAGGTTTATAGAATGGTTTTGTAAATAGTATTCACAGCCAGCTTCTAGCTGGTCTATATGCCGCTCCTGGCGTCATGATTATCGTATATCTGCGATTATACTTTTGACTAGTGTATTAGGATATAGTGCGTGATGTCACATGCAATTATTTAGCGTACGCCCTTATATCAATGGCGCACTATCACAGCAGCGGCCAGGAAGCTCCCGAAAGAGCCCCTGGCCGCTACTTTCTACGCGCCTTTCACCGCGGGGATATAACCGAGTTCGATCCTATTCCATACCGCCGTTTAGCTGTGCAGGAGAGCGAATTCCTCCTTGCTGGCGTAGGAGGTTTGGGTGCCGCGCTTCGTTACCGAATCGGCAGCGTAGCGATTGGCCATCCGCAAGGAATACTCGATATCGCCGGTGGCCACCACGTAATGCGAGAAGCACCCGATAAAGGCATCGCCTGCGCCAGTGGTATCCACCGCCTCCACCGGCGTTGCCGGCAACAGCATATCCACGCCCTCGGCCACCCAGAGCACTCCCCTACCGCCGAGCGTCACAATAACGTTGCGCATGCCCGCCTCCAGCAACGTATGCGCGGCATTGCGAACATCCGGGATAGTTTCTACCGGCATCCCGGTGAGCAGCGATAGCTCACTTTCATTGGGTGTGAAATAGGTGCAGGCTCGCACCCGGGAAAGCAGCAGATCCGGCTGGGCTGGCGCAGGGTTGAGAAGCACATCAATTCCGTGTTTCACCCCGAATTCAATAGCGTAATAGACCGTTTCCAGGGGAATCTCCAGCTGTAGAACGATCAGTTTGCACCTGGAAATCTCAGCCGCCGCGGCATCAATATCGGCCGGAGTCAGCAAGGAATTAGCACCCTGCACAATAATGATGGAATTCTGGGAATCCGGATTGACGAAAATAGGAGCCACCCCTGATGTTGCCGCGGTACGCAGCACGTAGGTGGTATCAATCCCGTTGCGCTCGAAATTCGCGACCGTGTTATCGGCAAAGAGGTCATTACCCACTCGGGTCACCATCCGCACGGCCGAGCCCAGGCGGGCGGCGGCCACCGCCTGATTGGCTCCCTTTCCACCACAGCCGAGCGCGAAATCAGGCGCCTCCACGGTTTCGCCGTCTCCGGGCATACGGTTGATATAGGAAATAAGGTCGACCATATTTGAGCCGATTACTGCGATATCCATTAGTGTGCCTCTTCTGCTGTATTGTTCTTCGCGCTGCGGGAACTAGAAAGCTCCGTGGCCTGCCCTTCCGGTACCAGGCCAGTATGGACCCGGAAACTCCGTGTACCGCCGGGTTCCACCCAGATGAGGGTGCCGGCCTCCTTCGCGGCCAGGAAACCTTCGGGCCGGCTGGTCCCCGGAAGCACAAAAGCAGCTACCTGCTGGTCTAAAGTCCAGAGGATCCACCGGGTCGCCACGGGGAATTGCGCCGTCGAAAATTCTGTGAAGAAAGCGTGCCCCTCCGGGGCCGCGAGTTCAAAACGTGCGCTCTGCCCGTAGCGGGGCAAGTCATCGGCGAAGTACACGATTTCCGGATTGAAGCTCTCCGCACCTTCCAAGGAATCCGCATCAATGTCACCGGCGATAATTCGGTTATTCAACTCGGTCCATTCCGGCGTGGGCGTTACGTGCGCGGGAATGGAGCGGCGCAAGTGGAAACTACCCGCCGGGAGCGACTGGCGCATGACGCCGCCGGGCACGAAAGCATAATTCATATGGCACATGTACTGGAGGGGCATCGGCTGGCACGGAGAAAGATTCTCCACATCCATACCGATGGTGAAATCGGTTGCCCCGGCACTCAGTGAAACCGTGGGCGTGGCGCGGTAATGATCGCCAAACCCACGTGCGTATTCATAGGTGGAAGCGAACCGAACTACGCCGTCGTTCCCAGAACCGTCGATCTCAATCCAGGCGCGATCCATCGTGGCGCAAGAAAACTCCCCGTGCAGCACGTGAGTATCGTCCGGACTGGGGCAGCCGGCCGCAAGCAATCCGGAATGGAAAGCGAAGCAGCCGTAGGTATCCGAAATTTCGTGGGCTGGGCGCGGCTGAGTAAACATATTTTTCATGCGCAGCGAGATGCCGTCGAATTGGGCGTCCCAGATAATTCCGCCCATAAATGGCAGAACCTCAATATAGCCGCGCGAATTATGCACGGTGAGCGAGGCAACGCCCGAAGGATAGCGCTGCGCAATCACCCGAAACTCCGGGGACTTGGCCAGGCAGCGCGGTGCCTCGGCGAACTGGTCCTCACGCAGATTAATAGTGAACGTCATAATGATCTCCTTTGTTCATAACAGTGACGTTTTAAAACAGCACGACAGGTGGGCGCGATCATGCCGCAGCGCACGCGCGATCCTTACGATAAATAGAGAAGAAGTAGATGAGCACCGCCACGAAGCAGCATAGCGATACGATGAAGGACGTCTGCATTGACCCGGTCTTGTCCGAAACCAGTCCCTGAATGACGGGGATCACCGCGCCGCCGATAATCGACATAACAATAACGGCACCGCCGGTTTCTGTATGCCGCTTATCCTCGATGGCGTCGAGGGTACGTGAATAAATAGTGGCCCAGCACGGCCCGAAAAGCCCGGAGGTTACGATGGCGGCGTAGACCGCGGTCATATTCGGTACCAGTACTACGTAGCTGAGGGCCGCTACCCCGGCCAGGGAATACAGCACGAGGACCAGGTTTTCGTTCAGCTTCGTCATGAGAATATTCGCGATAAATTTCCCGGTAAAGAAAGCCGCGAAAGCCCACACCATGTAGTTACTGGCGGTACGTTCATTAATCGACGTATCGAGGGTGAGAGCGAGGCGAATCGTGAAGGACCACACCGCCGTCTGCATACCCACGTAGAGGAATTGGGTGAGAATCCCGGTGCCGAAGCGCTTATTGTGGACAAGATAGCGCAGCGTTTCGCCAATGGACGCCCGGGACTGGTGGTGCGCGGCGTTGAGCGGTTTACACGACGGCAATTGCGTGAGCGCCACCAAAATAAGTACGACGGCGAGCACCAGAATAATGAACCTATAGGGCTGCAAGGTGCGCTGGAGCATTTCCTGCGCAAATTGGGTTTTCTCCAGGCCGCTCAGGTCATCAAGCTGCTTATGAAGAGCCTCTCCTTCCGTGAAAATCAGGTATTTACCGAGCAGAATTCCGAAAATAGAGCCCAGCGGATAGAAAGTTTGGGAAATATTGAGCCGCAATGTAGCGCTACGCCGCGGGCCAATCATGGTGGAATAGGTATTGCAGGAGGTCTCCAGGAAGGAAAGCCCGGTAGCAATAGCGAACAGCGCTGCCAGGAAAACGGAGTAGGTTGCCATATGTGAGGCCGGGAAGAACATCGTGCAGCCGATGATATAGCAGCTCAGACCCACCAGGATCCCGGTTTTATACGACCATTTCCGGATCACCCGCGAGGCGGGGATGGCCAGCAGGAAGTACCCGCCATAAAAGGCGGATTGCACGAAGGCGGAGGCGAAATCAGAGAGCTCGAAAATTGATTTGAATTGGGTAATGAGCACGTCATTGAGGGACGCGGCAGCTCCCCACAATGGGAAACAAATAGAAATAAGAATGTATTGGAGCAGCGGAGTGCGGTTGAGATAACCGTCGCGCAGCTGGAGGGAGGGATCTTTAATGAGACCGAAGCTGGTATTGGGAACTCCGGATTCTTCTTCGTGCGGTTTTAGTGTGGTCCGCAGTGGGGCGTCATTGCCCGATTTTCCTGACATGACTAGTCCTTCTTTTGTCAAAGTTCGCCCGCGGGTGGTGGGTTGCGGCCTCGCTGCCACCCCACCTCCCGGATGGAGAATATTCGGTTGTTTTTGCTGGTACTTGTTCGGGTGTTTAGTGTGTTTAGCGCTGTAATTCGGCGAGGATCTGAACTCCGGCGGAAGCTCCGATGCGATTGGCTCCGGCTTCCACCATGGCGCGGAAATCAGCGGCGCTGCGGATTCCGCCGGCCGCTTTCACCCCCATCTCTTCCCCTACAGTTGCCCGCATGAGGGCGACAGCGTGTTCCGTTGCCCCACCGGAGGAAAAGCCCGTTGAGGTTTTTACGAAATCCGCTCCGGCACGTTGGGCAGCCCGGCAGGCGTGCACGATCTCCTCATCGCTGAGCAGGCAGATCTCAATGATCACCTTGACCAGTGCGGTGGGCTGAGCCGCACCCACTACCGCGGCGATATCCGTTTCCACATCCTCCCAGCGTCCATCGCGTGCCGCACCCAGGTCTATGACCATATCTACTTCGGTAGCCCCATGCGCGATAGCATCGCGAGTCTCGAAAGCTTTGGTTGCCGAAGTACTGGCCCCCAAGGGGAATCCAATAACGGTGCACACCTTGACGCCGCTACCCGCAAGGAGGGTCGCGCAAGTTTCCACCCACACCGGGTTAACGCATACCGATGCTGTTCCCAGGTCGCGGGCCTGGGAGCACAGTTCCTCAATTTCGCCGCGGCGTGCATCGGCTCGCAAGAGTGTGTGGTCGATGAGCTGTGCGGGATGTGGATAATGATCGAGAGCGGGCATCATGACTCCTTTGTATGTTTCCCACCGTGATTCACGCTGATAGCGGGAAACTCCACCACCGTAGTCTCCCCTAGCAGTCTCACGCTACTGATATAACACCGTTCCCGGTGTTCACGAGTGAATCTAGGCGAGAGCCCCGCTTGCGCGCCACGCGCTGCCCCGCGCTTCGGCAGCGTATAGAACGGCGTCAGCTTGCGGGAAAACCACTGTGGCGCGGTTACGGAGCGCGCATATTGCCACCGATGTTCGCGAAAGGAACATTTGTTACACGGCAGCTTAGCCTTGTTATCCCTCAGCGGTTCAACTTCGGATCACTGCGTTCAGACTCATCGTCAGGCCATCATCGTCAAAGCCCGCGCGGTCCCAACATCGGTGACCAGGCGGGACACATAGCCATTGGCCAGGGCTGCATAAATTGCTTGGAGTTTATCCGGCCCTCCGGCGACCAGGATCTTTTGCTCCTTTTCGCGCAACTCGGGCAGGCTAATCCCGGTGGCGCGATTATTGAGATCCGGGAGGCATATCCGGCCCTGCGCGGTAATGAAATGGGTGCAAATATCACCAACCGAGGTGGTGAGCAGGCGCGTCATATCCGCATCCTCCAGGCGGAAACCTGCCAGATAGGCCAGATTCGAGCGGGCATCCCCCACGGTGTAGAGAACCACCCGAGTGCTGGCCCGCTGCGTGCGCGTAGCTCGCAAGCGCGCCTTCACGCCCGGATCTTCACGTTGCTGAGCACTGAGAAAAGCCGGGAGCTGGAAATACACGGCCTGCCCGCCGCAGGAGGCGGCAATGCGTTCCATCACCATCGTTTCATCAATGGTGCGCACGCACGCCCCGATGCAGCACGTGAGTTGAATAATGGCAACGCCTTTGCGCGGAATACGAGGCATATGGCGGGAGACCGCTTCGGTCGTGCGCGAAAGGCAGATGCCGATAGCGTCGCCGTCACGAATCTGTTCGCTGAGCACCTGCGCGCCCACCCGCCCGAGGGCCTCGCGCATATCTTCCGGCGCGGAACTGGGAGGACTGACCAGGCGCACATCCAGTAAATTGAAGCGTTCGCTCAAACGCGCGCACAGGAAAGCATCATCTTCACGCGGATCATTGACGGTAATCCGCACAAAACCGCGTTTGCGGGCGTGGCTGAGCAACTTGGAAATCGTGGAGCGAGCCAGGTGCATCCGCTGGGCGACCTCATCCTGACTGAGACCGGAGTAATACAGTTTTGCGGCATCAAGCGCATCAATATCCCGAGTAGAAAGACCAGAGTCCACGTGCACCACCTCGTCGTCGTACCTCACCACCGCTAGTGTAAGCGAGGCTTCCCGCGCACGTAACAACGCAGTCGCCGCGGCGTCGTTCCACCCGGGACCTGTGATTACACCGGGGCGCGGCCTTAGCGTTAGGATGGAGAGCGGCATCGGTAAGGGCACACGCCACAGCTGTGCCTCGCCCGATACCGTGACGGTGAGATCCCTAAGGAGAGGCGAGTAGATCTAGTGAGCCACGACCAAGATATTCAGCTCCACGACTCCGTTGACCGCACCACGGCCCGCTCCACTGAAGATTTTGACGCCCCGTTGCGCGCGGTTGTGCGGCGCCTGAGCACGATGCTCGGTCAAGAAATCGCCCAGCAGCACGGGGAAGAAACCCTCGACCTTATTGAGAAAGTTCGCGCGGCTGCGCGTGACCTAGATTCGGAGACGGCAGCTTCGGAAGTGCAGCGCTCCCTGGATGATATGTCCACGGATACCGCCATTATTCTCACCCGCGCTTTCGCGGAATATTTCCTGCTGGCCAATGCCGCGGAACAAACGTTCCGTATCAAGGTTATCGGTGATAAAGAGCCGGCCGAATCCTGGGTGCCGCGCGCAATTTCCCGAATCTATGACGCGGTCGGGCTGGAAGGCCTGCAAAAAACCGTCGATTCGCTTGATATTCGCCTTGTTTTTACCGCTCACCCCACCGAAGCGCAGCGGCGCGCCGTGCTCACCAAGCTACGCCGCGTCTCGGAAATTGTAGAGACGGAAACGGAAGAAGGCAGTGAAGAACGCGCCCGCCAAGATCGCGAACTCGCCTCGGTGATGGAGAGTATCTGGCTCACGGATGAATTGCGCCGGGTACAGCCCACTCCTCTGGACGAAGCCCGCAATGTCATGTGGTATCTGCGCAGCCTCTACACGGATACCCTTCCCGATGTCATCACGGATTTCCGTGACGAACTGGAACGTTACGGTGCCCGCCTTCCGGAAGACGCAGTGCCGATTCGTTTCGGATCCTGGATCGGTGGGGACCGCGACGGAAATCCTTACGTCACGGCAGATGTCACCGCCGATGTGTTGCGGTTGCAGTCCAGCACCGCTATCGATATTGCGGTGTGGTTCGTCAACCGCGCGATGCTCAGCTTGTCCATTTCCTCGCGTCTTTCGGGCGACGACGCCGCACTGCTGGCTTCTCTGGAAGAGGACTTCCGCTTCCCGGACCTTGTGGATGAAGATTCGCGGGCTCTTTACGCGGAAGAACCCTACCGGCTCAAACTCGGCGCTATTCGCTCCAAACTCAATAATACGAAGGTGCGCATTACCACCGGGGCCGAGCACATCCCCGGCCATGATTACGCAACCGGATCGGAAATTCAGGAAGAATTCCAGCTGCTCCGCGATGCACTGCGCCGCCACGGTGCGGAACGGGTAGCCGATGGGCTGCTCGCCACCGCCCAGCAAATTATTCACGGGATGGGCCTAGGGCTAGTCATTTTGGATGTCCGAGAGCATTCCGAGAAGCATTTTGAACTGCTGAGTGAATTGTTCAATCGCTTTGGTGGGCTGGAGGCGGATTACGCAACGCTGAGCCGCGAAGAACGCACCGTGCTGCTGGGGCGGGAACTGGCTTCGGCACGCCCGCTGGCCCCCGCGCTCATTAACACCGATGATTCGCCGCTCACCGCGAGTTCGCAAAAGACTTTCGAGGTGTTCCGGGCGATTCGCCAGGCCCATAAGATATACGGGACCGACGCCATCACCACCTATTTGGTCTCCATGACCCACGGTCCTGATGACATCCTCTCCGTGGCTCTGCTGGCCCGCGAAGCCGGGATTATCGATCTGGAAAGCGCGGAGAAACGAGCAGATCTGGGATTCGCTCCGTTGCTGGAAGAAGTGCCGGAACTGCGCCGGGCCGGGGATATCCTCGATACCCTCCTTTCCGATCCTTCCTATCGGGAAATTGTGCGGCTACGGGGTAACCGTCAGGAAGTAATGCTGGGCTACTCCGATTCCAATAAAGATGCGGGTGTGGTGACCTCCCAGTGGGAGATTCACCAGGCCCAGCGTCAATTGCGCGACGTCGCCGCACGCCACGGCGTGACCCTGCGGCTCTTCCACGGCCGCGGTGGCTCGGTGGGGCGCGGGGGTGGACCCACCTATGACGCAATTTTGTCTCAGCCCTACGGTGTCCTGGACGGGGAAATTAAGTTCACAGAACAGGGCGAGGTTATCTCCGATAAGTACACGCTGCCGGCCCTGGCACGGGAGAATCTCTCCCTCACCCTGGCTGCCGTGATGGAGGCCTCCGCCCTGCACCGCGAACCGCGCAATAGCAATGTGTCGCTCAGCCGTTATGACGAAGTCATGGATTTCCTCAGCGGTGCTGCGTACCAGCGCTATCGGGTTCTTGCCGATGATCCCGATTTGCCTGAATACTTCGTGACCTCCACTCCGGTGGAATTGCTGGGCGATCTCAATATCGGATCACGTCCTTCCAAGCGCACCACCTCGGAAAAGGGCTTGGATGGCCTGCGAGCTATTCCCTGGGTTTTCGGGTGGACCCAATCCCGCCAGATCGTTCCGGGATGGTTCGGCGCTGGTTCTGGGCTCCGGGCTGCTCGCGAAGCCGGTTACGGTGAGGATTTGAAGAAGATGGTGCGCGGTTGGCAGTTCTTCCGCACCACGATGTCCAATATCGAGATGACCCTGGCGAAAACTGATATGGATATTGCAGGGCATTACGTACGTACGCTTGTGCCTGAGCGTCTCCACCATATCTACGCGGAGATTCGCGAAGAATACGAGCTGACGGTGCGTGAACTTGAGGCCCTGCTGGCTGAGGATGACCTTCTTGACACCCAACCGGTTCTCCAGCGTACCTTGCGTATCCGTGACCAGTATCTCAAACCCATCCATTACCTCCAGGTGGCACTACTGGCGCGGGTTCGGGCTGATGCGGCTTCGGGCAAGGAGCAATCAGCTGGTGAGCAGCGTGCTCTGCTCACCACGATTAACGGGATCTCCGCTGGAATGAAGAACACGGGATAAGCGTTAAGGAAACCGAATGAAGCGTGCGGCGAACTCACCGCGCGAGATGAGGCTCAGTACCGACAAGGGCGCCGGTGCTGAGCCTCATTTTTATCCGGGCATCTTTTGAATGGCGGCGGCGCATGGGGGGCTTCGGAACTCGTTGCTGCGAGCACCACCTCGGTTTCCCCATTTATTAAGAAAAAACCTGTGTTTCGAGCGACACCGGAGTTATTTTTACACTAAACTGAAACCGTGGAACGAACGCATGGAAGAAAAGTGGGTAGGAAGCAACGCTTCAACGCTGACGATGTTATTCGGGCAGCGAAGGAGGTTGGCGTCTTTACCTTCACTATGAGTGATATAGCAAGCAAGATCGGCGTCGCGACCCCCGCGGTGTACCGCCTCTACGATGGCCGCCAGGACATTGTGGATGCAGTCGTTCGGCGTGCCGCCGATGAAACACCAATCGTGCTGGCGGGCACAGATTGGCACGATGCCATTGAGCAGGCAGATGCGAATCTGCGGCGCACCCTGGATGATTTCGTGGGTCTGGGTGAGGTGCTGCTGTGTAACCCGAAATTGACGGTGCATTTTGCCCGTCAGCTCCAAGGGCTCTCCCGGGCACTGGAAGATGGCGGTTTTTCGCATCGCAAGGCGGTGGCTTTCGCATTTATGGCAACCGGGCGGACTATTCTCCACTATGTTACGGAAAAGGCTTTCCGTAACATCGATCTGGAGGGTCTGGATGTCATGGAGAAAACCGGGCCGGATCTGATTCCCTTCCTCGAGGATGCGGCGGAGGAGCCCGCGGGCGCTCTGGACGGATACGAAGCAGTGCTGCTCCGATATCTGGAGGACCGGGAGCGCTAGGCGCGGCCTTTTGCTGTAGTTGCGGGGCTGGAACACGACACCAGCTAGCGCACAAGAATCAACCTGTACACGGGCGGGTACCGAGGAAACGGTACCCGCCCCTTAGTTTGCCAGGCGGACATCATTCTTCCTGAATGATATCCGTATTTCCACAGCATCGTCCTCACCCCGCGCCTCAGCTCCGAATCCAGGACCTACCGCTTGGTGCTCTGCTGCACCACTGCGTACCCGTGCAGGGTCACATCCAGCCCCCGATTCTTGGGCTGATCCGCGGTGTTATGCGGAGCGCGTTCCCGAGCCGCAGCCCAGGCATCGTAAGACTCCTGCGCATCCCAGCCGGTCACCACGTAGTACTCCTCCACCCCGCGCACCGGGCGCCACAGCTCGAAGAAGGAGAATCCGGGCGCGGCATCCACGGCCGCTTTGCGCGCCGCGAAACGCTGCTCAATAACCTTTTCCATCCCGGGAAGGAAGGATAGCGCCACAAGAGAAACAAAACCCGCCTGCGGGGTTTCCCCGTGCTCGACTTCGGGAAGATTGACTACATCAAATTCGAGCAGCTGCGCGCTCAGGTCCGCATGGGCAGCCGCGTGGCGGTTCTCCTCCATCTTGCGCGGATGTGCCGCTGGATCGCTACGCCACGCTGTGAAATCTTCCTCGGACTCCCATTCGGTGACCACCAGGTAGCGCTCCCCTTCGTTGAGCGGGCGCAGCAACCGGAAGGATAGGAAACCGGGCCGCTGATCTACGGCACCTTCGCGCGCAGCAAAACGCGCTTCGAAGTGCTCGCCAGCACCTTCCGGAACAGAAATAGCATTGATTTTCACGACGGTCATGGAGGCTCCTTCACCTTGAATAATGGGACGTGCACCATAGTAACTCTCTTGGCGCCCCGCGCTCCGCATCGTGGAAACTTCACCCTCCGCTCCCCCGCCAGTGCCACAATAGGGCGCATGCCTTCCCACGTATCAGATGTACGCTTCGGAGCACAGATGGCCGCGGGCGCCGGCCTGGGAATGATCCCCCTGGGCATGGCCTTCGGACTTCTTGTCATCCAGTACGGCCAACCGTGGTGGCTTGCTCCCGCGCTGTCCTTCTTTATTTATTCCGGCTCGGCTGAGCTGCTCGCCGTCGCCCTCATTAGCGCACACGCACCGGTCCTCACGATTCTCCTCACCATCTTTTTCGTGAACGTACGTCACGTTTTTTACGCGTTTTCGTATCCCATCGCGCAGCTCACCCACCCGCTTGCCCGCATGTATTGCGTCTACTCCCTCACCGACGAAACCTACGCGATCACCACCTCGCATCCGGGCGTCTGGAACCAACGCCGGCTCATCTCTCTCCAAGCTGTGCTCCAGGCATGCTGGGTTGGTGGCGGACTACTGGGAGTAGCGATTGGCGGATTCCTCCCCGGGCAGATTCGTGGTGTTAATTTTGCGCTCGTCGCCCTTTTCATCGTCCTCGCCCTGGACGCTTTCCACGCACGCCGCGATATTCCCGGCGTGCTCGGTGCCGGCCTCGCGTTCCTGCTGGCGCAGCTATGTGCGCCGAGCGCCCTTCTGCCCGTCGCGATGAGTCTTTTCGCGCTGTTCTTGGTGGTGCGTTTCGTGGTGCGCACTCGTGTCAAGAAGAACGACGGCGCAGCACCTTCCCCGGGCGGCGCAGCAGGCGAGGTAGGTGATCTGCGATGACTAGCTATCTCCTGGCTGTCCTGCTCGGCTCTTTGGCTCTCATGCTGTGCCTGCGCGGGATTCCCTTCCTCATTTTGCATCCGCTGCGCCGCTCGCGCCTGGTTCGAGCGCTCTCGGTCTGGCTCCCGGTGGGGGTGCTGGTCATTTTGGCCCTGGCGATGGTACGCAACGAAGTCCTTCCGGTGTCTGCTGAATCTGTGCTGTACGTGAGCGTAGCCAGCGCCGTCACGATCCTGGCGCACGAGCTTTCTGGGCGCCGCATGCTCGTTTCCCTCGCCGCCGGTACCCTCACCTACATCGGCTTGCTAGCGATCTAGAATCTGGGGTGACGCTTGCGCCACCGGAAGCAAGCGGAAGACGGCTGAGGAGGATCCGGATGTCTCAGGCCCGCAAGCGTAGTTTCGTGAAGCGGCACCCCTACCTCACGCAGATTTTTCTTGCCTATGTTATTGCAGTCCCCGGGTATCTCCTCTATACCGCATATACGGGACAGCTTAACCCGGGGGCTTCGTGGGACCCTCAAGCTTTCATTTTCCTTTCGGTTTTCTTCACCCTCCTCCCCTGGGTGACCACGTACCCGGTTATTCTCACCTGTTACCAGGTGATCGCGCTCATCACCGCAATACGGGGGAAGCCGCTGCCGGTTCTGGAAGTAGCGCATGATGTCTGGACTATCTTTCTAGCGCTTAGTTTCCATTTGGCCGCTATCTCGATGAGATACAGGGTGGTCTTTTATGCCGATTGGTCGGAGCAACTCGTCAATGACCAGACGCATACGCCGGTCCACACTGATTTTCAGCCATTTTTAGTGCTGCTGTGCATCGTATGCTCGGTAGCTTTTCTTTACGTGCGGCTCAAGCCGCTCAGCCAGATCCCGCCACTTCTCACGGTTCTCTGCTTCTCGTGCATCTATCTTGGCAACGCGATTGTTATCGTATGGACTATTCAAACATTCCGGCCTGGGGGACCTGAAAATCTCATTCTGTTGTTGCCGGTCACCGCGGTAGTGTTGATCTCCGCGAAAACAATCATCGTGAAAATCCACGAATTTCATTCCCACGCACCCCAAGCTATCCAGGAGACTCAGGCGGATCGGCGGGTGCCGGACATCCAGGATGCGCAGGATGTGCAGAACGGGCCTCGAGTTCAGGATACCCAGGAGGAACGGGCGGTCGGATCTGGCGTGCTCGCCTACTTTGAAAGGATTCTTTCCCAAGCTAGAAACTGGCCCCTTCTCGCTCTGCTCGCCCTCATCCCTGTGCTGGGTATCTTCCTCCTTATTCTGGTGCTTTTCGGCCAGGAACCAAACGCCGCCATCAAAGCCTTCACGGAAACAAGTGACTGGACGCTTTCGCAGCGCATCGCACCTCCCAATACGTACTACGACGAACACTATCTGTGTACCGTGGCAGCCGGTGGGCACCCGGCGGTAGTCAAACCGATCCGGGACGGAGTGCGCGGCGGGCATCGCATTACCGTGAATCGCCAACTTCTTATTGCGAATGCTTTCGAACAGGTTCTCGAAGAAAAGACCCCGAAGGCACATCGGGCAATCCGCAGCTTCTATAACCGTTACGGCTTCCCGCTCTCGCGACTCATCTGCACCCGCCTCGCAGCGGACGTCGTATGGCTCGCTATGAAACCCCTGGAATGGCTGTTCCTGGCAGTTATTTACCTTGTTGATACTCGCCCGGAGGACCGTATCGCAATCCAGTACACCGGCCGCCGCCGTGAGGACTTCACTGCCGGGTAATCTCAAGCGCGAGTTGAAACTGAACTAATAGCGCAAGGGTGTGTGTAATGTAGCTGCCGTTGCGCTTTGATTTCGGGCAAACGCTGCGGTCTTCCCGCGAGAGTCTCATGGACCTCACGAACTTCGATAGTCACATCGGCCCCGGGCGAGGGGGTATCTGTTTTCAGAGCTGTACTGCGCTTGTCGTACATGCGAAGTACATCCCGAAAAAACACCCCATCTCCCGCGGGCGAGGTAGGTAGAGTGGGTCATTCTCAAGCGTCAAGGCTGCAAAACGTGCATTTTGGACTGTTAGGGGCACAGAGTGTACGCCACGGACATTAAATCGCGCAAAAACTGTCACCCACGTACATTCTGTTAGGCGGCCTGGGCTCTCTCCTCCTCAAAGTGCGCATGTCGAACCGTGGTCCCCGCCAAGCGCGCGTAGGGAACGCGAAATCGCCCCGACACGGTGCTCTCCCGCACACTTTGTTTGCGGGCACGGTTCACGGTAGTTCCGGGCCGGACCACTTCGTTTCCAGGTTCGGTTCATGCGGCTCCGTGAATGCAGTGGGGAGCAGATCCGGATGCCCGGATCTGCTCCCCACTCATTGCGTTGTGTGCGGTGTGCGCCCTGAGCTAGCTCACTCGAAGGCAAGCCGCGCGATAGGCGCGTGACGCACGCCGCGGTTATGCGGCTTTAGCGCGTGGCGTACGCTGCACCTGTGCAGCTTATACGGCCTTAGCGCTTGACGCGCGCCGAGCCACCGCGGGCGAGGTTCTCTACCTCGGCACGGGTAGCCATGGTGGTATCACCCGGCGTGGTCATGGCGAGGGCGCCGTGGGCGGCCCCGAGTTCCACTGCCTTCTGGACATCACCGTATTCCATGAGCCCGAAGATAAGCCCGGAGGCGAAGGAGTCTCCCCCACCCACGCGGTCGAATATCTCTAGGCCATCACGCTGGGTGGCCTGCACGAAGCCCTGGTCACGCTTCCATGCCACTGCACCCCAGTCGTTGATGGTTGCCGAACGGACCTGGCGCATCGTGGTACCGATGGCCTTGAAGTTCGGGAAGGTTTCTGCTGCCTTCTCAATCATCTTGTGGAAGGATTCCACCTGGAGATTATCGAGGTTTTCATTTGCGCCTTCGATTTCCAGACCGAGGCAGGCGGTGAAGTCCTCTTCGTTACCGATCATGACATCCACGAAGGGTGCCAGGGACTTATTCACTTCCTGCGCGCGGGCCTTTCCACCGTGCAGATTCCACAGCGAGGGACGGTAGTTGAGGTCATAGGACACGATGGTGCCGTATTCCTTGGCCTTCTTAATAACCGCCAGCGCCGTTTCCGAAGCTTGCTCCGAGAGGGCCGCGTAAATCCCGCCGGTGTGCAGCCAGCGCACCCCGAGCTCGCCAAAGAGGTAATCGAGATCGATATCCTCCGGGGTGAGCTGCGAAATCGCAGTGTGGGCCCGGTCGGAACAGCCGACCGCTCCGCGCACCCCGAAACCGCGTTCGGTGAAATTGAGACCGTTACGAGCCGACTGGCCGATGCCGTCGTCGTCGACCCAATGAATAAAACGGGTATCCAGACCGCCGGTGAGGATCAGATCCTCGAGCAGCAAGCCCACTTCGTTACGTACCAGGGAAGTGAGGATCGCACCGCGCTTCTGGAAGGCGCGCCGCAGGCCGCGGGCCACGTTGTATTCGCCGCCACCTTCGGAGGCAGCAAACTGACGCGTGGTGCGGATACGCCCGGCACCCGGATCCAGGCGAAGCATGACTTCACCCAGGGAGACAATATCGTAGGTGGTTTCCTCGGCGGATTTAATCGTCAGGGCGTCGCTCACTTGCGAATCTCCTTAGCTAGATCGGATGCTTCTTGGGACAGACGGGTGATCTCCGCAAAGTTCCCAGAGGAAATCAGGTCGCGCTTGATCATCCACGAACCCGAAACGGACAGGATCGCCGGATCGGACAGCCATTCGGCCATATTCGCGAGCTTCACCCCGCCCGAGGGTACGAAGTAGGTATTCGGGAAGGGACCGCGCAGGGCCTTGACCATGGGCAACCCGCCCGCTTCCCCACCGGGGAAGAACTTCACCGCGGTGGCACCGTACTCCAGGGCCATCATGATTTCCGTAGCGGTCTGCACACCCGGAAGGTAGGGAATCTGGCGTTCGGCGGCCACATCGGCAACACCGGCGCTCCAGCCCGGGGACACGAAGAACTTCGCGCCCAGGTCCGCGGCGGTTTCCGCCTGGGCCCGGGTGAGCACCGTTCCAGCCCCCACCGTCATTCCCTCGATATCGCGCATGGCCTTAATGGCTTCCCCACCGGCAGCGGTACGGAACGTCACTTCGGCGCAATGGATACCGCCGGCGACGAGCGCGCGGGCCGCCTCGGGTGCCTGCGCGGCATCATCGATCACCACAACGGGAACAATGGGGTGGGTTTCCAGGAACGGACGAACGTCTGGAAGTTGCTGAGACACTACTTTGCCGCCTTCTTCATCTTGTCGATGCCGTCCCACAGCCCGAGGAGGTACTGGGTGCCCAGTGCCCGGTCATACAGCGGGTAGCCGGGGCGGCCTTCTTCGCCCCAAATCATGCGGCCGTGATCGGGACGCACGTAAATATCGGGGCAGGTATCGTAAATGGCTTCCACCGCGGCCTGCATATCGAGGTCGCCGTCCGCGGACCAGTGGGCTGCTTCCTTGAACGTCTTCTCCCCGAGGTACTTGACGTTACGCAGGTGGGAAGCGGCGATACGGCCGCGTTCGCCCACGTAGCGCAGGATCTCAGCAACGTTATTGGACGGGTTGGAGCCGAGCGAGCCGATGCACACGCACAGGGAGTGCATCGGGGAATCATTGAGAGCCAGGATTTCCTTGATGTCATCCAGGCTCTTGTAGGCACGCGGAATACCGAAGAGATCCCAGGCCGGATCATCCGGATGGCAGGCCATCTTAATGCCGACCTTTTCACAGGTGGGGATGATGCCGTCCAGGAAGTACTTCCAGTTTTCGCGCAGTTTCTCCACCGTCATATTCTGGTAAAGCGCCATGACTTCATCCAACTTGGCCAAGCGTTCGGGTTCCCACCCGGGCAGGGTGAGGCCGCCGGACTCTTCGGCCGTCTTATTGACGATATCCTGCGGGGTCATGCCTTCGATTTCGGAGTGATCGTAGTACAGGCAGGTGGAGCCATCCTCGTTCACGTGAGCGAGCTCGGTGCGCAGCCAGTCAAAGACCGGCATGAAGTTGTACACAACCACCTTGACGCCGAATTCCGCGAGGTTTTCCAGCGTGGTGCAGTAGTTCTTGATGTACTCGTCACGGCTCGGAAGCCCGAGCTTGATGTCCTCGTGGACGTTGACGGATTCGATGATCTCGCATTCAAGCCCGGCTTCGTGGACCTGGTCGATGAGGACCTTGATTTCGTCCTTTTCCCAGTTCTCCCCCGCCGCCTTGTAGGACAGGGTTCCCATAATTCCGGACACGCCCGGAATCTGCTTAATGTACTGCAGCGGAATCGGGTCGTGACCTTCGCCGTACCAGCGGAATGTCATTTTCATTAGTTGATCTCCTCGTGAATAGTGGCACGCACAGCGCCGGGACCGGCAATGAGCTTGGTAAACAGGGCTTCGACCTTTTCCGCCAGCGGAGTGGTATACAGGTCAAGGCCGAAGATATTGGCATTGGACAGAATGGGCTTGAGCACGGCGTGAGCGTCAACGCTTTCACCGAGCTTAATTCCCTTGAGGTGCCCCTGGAGTTCTTCCAGCAGCGGATCGGATGACGGCGTAAATTCTTCGCCATCGTCCGCGATACCGAGCAGGTACCGTGCCCACACCGCGAATACGAGCGGGATCACGCGCAACTTGTCCATATCCAGACCGCGGCGCTGATACTCCTGCAGCGTGACACCGAAACGGATCGGAATCTTCTGCGAGGTATCCATGGCGATACGGGCCGGATTGTCCGGCAGCGCGCTATTGGGGAAACGCTCTTCGAGGACTTCGCGCACGAAGTCCTTCGGATCGATGATCCCCGGATCGGTTACTACCGGCATCGCTTCATCATAGGCGAGGATATTGACCATCTTCGCCAAATCGGGATCGCGCATTTCCGAATCAATGGTCGGGAAGCGCATAACCGTACCGGACACTGCCAGTGCGGTGTGGAGCGGATTGAGGCAGGTGGTGACCTTCATCCGCTCGAACTTATCGCAGGTTTCACGATCGGTGATGTACACGCCGTAGTCCTCAAAAGGCGGGCGTTCGGCCGCGAACTTATCTTCGATAATGAGGTATTCGGTGGGTTCGGCGTTGACAAACCCGGCAATCGGGGTGCGCCCGAGGTGGTCAATACCCATGTCGGTAAAGCCAAGACCGGTCAGGTATTCCGAAACTTCTTCCGAGGGCCGTGGGGTGATCTTATCGATCACGGAAATCGGGAAAGCAACCTTGGTGTCATCACTGACCCAGTCCAGGAATTCCTGGCTGAGTGCGCCGCGCTCCACCCACCCGCGGGCAATTTGCAATATCGAATCGCGCAGCTTATCGCCGTTGTGGGAGAAGTTATCCGCAGAGATGAAGTTAATGGGCGCTCCGCCCGCCTGGTAGCGATGCGCGAGGAGCCCGGCCAGCAGTGCCATGGTGTTTTCATGGTTAGCGTACGGATCCGAAGCGATATCCGCGCGGGTAGCTTCGGAGAGCTCACCCTGGGAATCCTGAATGACATAGCCTTTTTCGGTAATGGTAAGAGTTACCGTGGTCATCTCCGGCTTGGTAAAAATAGAGACGAGCCGGTCAAAATCGCCGTCGCGGCGGGTGGCCAGGCCATCAGCCAGGCCGGCGATAACGCGGGTATCGCGCTTGTCCCCGGAAAGAATAACGCCCAGGGTCAGCAGATCAAAAGCTTCGAGCTGCTTTTCCATTTCAGCGGGATCCATGGGAACCACACCGGTAATCGGCCAGTACTTGCCGTCTGCCAGCATGTCATCCGCAATGCGAGCCAAGAAAATCCGGAAAATATTACCCGGGCCGATATGCAACCAGCGCGGGTTGGTGCGCGCGCGCTCCTGCGTGGCGGCCACATCAAAAGCCGGAACTTGAATACCGGCTGCTTCGTAATCACTCGCGTGGGAAAGCGAGCTGAGATTGAGTTTCATATACATCACCTTTGATAGTTGGATCGGGACAGCTCCACGTGCGATCCACCGGCGGCCGCCCCGCAGGATCGCGGGCATGCGCCGCGTTCCTGCCGTAAGGTCACCCGGTGAGTGAACACCGCTCCCGATGTCACCACCCAGTATTCCTTTATAAGACGACGAACTGGCCGGGCACCCCCGCACCCGTATGTTTCTTTACGTGAAACGCCCGTTCGTACGTATGAAATGATTGTACCTCATTTTCATTCCGGACGGCACCCCTGAGCGACGTGTGAAGTATTCGGATTCCGGGCCTTTTCTTATTCAACACTGACTGCCTGATATCCTCATTTCCATGTTTCACATATTGAAATCCCGCGGTATAATTTTCCCGGCCTGCAGTTATACCCTCGTTGAGTAAAGGAGCTTGAGGTGTCCGGTACTTCTCCTGAGGAGCGCGCTCCGCTCTCCTCCATTGATCGTGCATTGCTCGTTGTCGAGTTTTTAGCACGCCGCGGACCGGAAGGTGCTCCCCTCTCCGATATCGCAGCCGCGGTAGAGTCCAATAAGGCCACGGTTCACCACACTCTGCGTTCGCTGCGCTACCGGGATTGGGTGAACCAGGATCCCGACAACGGTTACTACTTCCTCGGGGACGGCGTCGATCCGATCATTCGCTACACTACGCGCACCCAATTCGTGGTGGACCAACTCCACCCGGCCCTGGTTGCTATTTGCCACCGCTTTAACGAGTTGGTGCACCTGGGCAAGCTATCCGGTCAAGTTGTCACCTACCTGGATAAGGTGGAGCCAGACCGGCCCATTCGAGTGGTTTCTTATATCGGGCGTAATGCGCCGGCCGTCACCACCGCGCTCGGGCGTGCCCTCCTGGGCGCGAATAACGTGACGGGCGCGGAAATTGACTGGTACCTGAGTGTCCCCACCGATACTCCCCCTACCCGCGCCGCTATCGAAGAATGTATCGAGCATGTGCACCGCTACGGCTGGGGTATGGAAGTGGAAGAAAACGAAGCGGGGATTGCTTGCGTGGCGGTTCCCGTGGATTTGAAAAACGGCGAGCGGGTAGCGGTATCCGTCACCGCGCCCGCCGAACGCCTGGGTGCGGCAACACGTGAAGCGGTGGCTTACGGCATCGCGGAAGAAATCAGCGCTATCGCCGGTTCCACCGGCGTGAGCGTTCCGGAGGTTCTACTGCCGCGCTCGGCGCGCTAGCCGGAACGCCGGGGGCAGCGATGGGAGCTTTCCTGCCGCGATCCCTGCCGGTGGTGGAAGTACGACGACGCCACTAGCTGCGCCGTCGTACCCCATCTCCGCTACTTCTTGCGCCGTTCGCGCACCCGAACCGAAATCTGAAGCGGGGAGCCTTCGAAGCCGAAAGTGGCCCGCAAGCGATTTTCCAAGAAACGCCGGTAGCCTGCTTCGATGAAGCCGGTGGCAAAAAGCACGAAACGCGGCGGACGGGTGGAAGCCTGGGTGCCGTAGAGGATACGCGGCTGCTTGCCTCCACGCACCGGATGCGGGTGCGCGGCCGCCAATTCGCTGAGGAAAGCATTGAGTTTGCCAGTGGGAATACGCTGGTCCCAGGATCGCAGCGCAGTGGTCATGGCGTTGGAGAGCCGATTGGTATGCCATCCGGTTTTTGCCGAAAGATTGACGCGCGCGGCCCACTGGATCTGAACCAGCTCCCGCTCGAATTCGCGGTCAAGTTCGAAGCGACGTTCGTCATCCACTTCGTCCCATTTATTGCAGACGATGACCAGGGCGCGCCCAGCGTCAATCACCTGCTGGATCACCCGAATATCCTGTTCGGTCAGCGGCTCGGAGGCATCGATAAGAGCCAGGGCCAGCTCCGCTTCCGCCAGCGCGCGCTGGGTGCGCAGATTCGCGTAATAATCCGCCCCGCGAGTTTGGTGAACCCGTCGGCGAATTCCAGCGGTATCAACAAAAGTCCACGGGGTACCGTCTAGCTCAATGACTTCGTCAACAGGATCGCGAGTGGTTCCGGCAATATCACTCACCACGGCGCGCGTTTCCCCAGCTAATTGGTTGAGCAGTGAGGACTTGCCCACATTCGGGCGCCCCACAATCGCGACCCGGCGCGGGCCGCGGTGAACGGGACGTGCCGGTACCTCGCGTTCCGCAGGAAGCGCACCGATGACCACGTCGAGAAGATCCCCCGAGCCACGCCCGTGCAGGGCGGATACCGGGTACGGCTCCCCCAGCCCTAAAGACCACAGATACGCCGCATCCGGTTCCTGCTGGGGCGAATCTACTTTATTGGCCGCAACAATCACGGGCTTGCGCGAGCGGCGCAGTACCCGCACCAGAGCCTCATCGGTATCCGTCATACCCACGGCGGCATCCACGACGAAAATAACGGCATCGGCCTGGTCAATAGCAATTTCGGCCTGCAGGGCAACATCGCGATCCAGACCGGCAACATCACGTTCCCAACCGCCGGTATCCATGAGGAGGAAGCGGCGATCCGCCCACTCGGCTTCGTAAGATACCCGGTCACGGGTCACGCCCGGAACGTCCTGCACCACGGCCACCCGCTTACCAACAATGCGATTCACCAGGGAGGACT
Source organism: Actinotignum sp. usb-actsch-213 (assembly GCF_059085665.1). Lineage (NCBI taxonomy): Bacteria > Bacillati > Actinomycetota > Actinomycetes > Actinomycetales > Actinomycetaceae > Actinotignum > Actinotignum sp. usb-actsch-213. The sequence goes on along the minus strand of NZ_JBHNSQ010000070.1, from coordinate 36,106 downwards.
TGCCCACATTCGGGCGCCCAATAACCGCCACCACGGGTAGCGCGCGGGCAGCCGCCTGCTCCTGGGGTTCCTCACCGGCCAGGAGCGCCAGATCGGCTTCGTCCAGATCGTAGGCGTCCAGACCGGCCCGGAGTACGCGTTCGGCATCGTCCGGGGCGGTCCCCTCCGTGCTCATATCACGGTATTCCTCAGTCATTCCTGTTCCTTTCGAGAGCCCTGTGCCAGCGCTCGCACCGCGGCCACCACGTCCGCAATACTCATCTGAGAAGAATCAATTGTAACGACTCCGTCGCGATCTTCCAGGAAAGAAGCGACCGTCGAGTCCTTCGCATCCCGCTCGCTCACTTCCGCGCGGGTAGCTGCTAGGGCAGCGGGCGCTACGCTTCCGCGTACCTCCCGGGCCCGCCGCGCCAAACGTGTTTCTTCCGATGCGGTGAGAAGAATTTTTGTGGGCGCATCGGGGGCGACGACGCTGGTGATATCGCGCCCCTCCACCACAATGTCCGGGTGCGCTGCAATAATGGCCCGCTGCCGGGCAATGAGTTCGGCTCGTACCTCAAGATTGACGGCCACCTGGGAAACTACCCGGGAAAGCTCCGGAGCGCGAATAGCGGCGGTTATATCTTCACCTTCGCAGCTAATCACCTGTTCATCAGGATCGAGGGGCATCTCAAGTTTCATTGTCCGCACCACGGCGGTCACGGCCGGCCCATCAGTGAGCTCCACGCCGGCACGCTGCGCGGCCCAGGCCGCGGCGCGGTACATTGCCCCGGTATCCAAGTAGCGCAGCCCAAGTTCCCGGGCAACCTGGCGGGACACGGTGGATTTACCCGAGCCGGAGGGTCCGTCAATAGCAATGGGATAGCCCGCAGCTTCGGGGCGTGGGATGCCCAATGTGCCCATCTCACTCATGCTCTCCTCCTTCAATAAAAGCTTGCCACTGGCGCGCGGCGAGAGCCCCGGTGAGATCCCGGGCAGCGGCCGGAGCTACAGATAACCGTGCCCGCCCTACTTTTTGGGACACGGAATGTTCAAGAGAAAAATCTTCAATATTCACGCCGATTTCCCCTACCTCGGTGAAGAGGCGGCCCAATTCACCCGGGCGGTCCGGAACCAGGACGGTTACTTCGGTGTAGCGCTGGGGAGCTCCCCCATGTTTGCCGGGAATACGCGCCACCCCGCGCCCACCTGCAGCGACCACCGCGGCAACCGCCCGGGCCAGCCCGGGTGCCCGCGCCGCACCCGCGGCTTCTTCGAGTGTGCTGGCCAGGGTGGCGGTGCGCTCGGCAACATCGCGAAGAACGGGAGCAACCGCCGCGCAATTACAGGCGATAATCGCGGTCCATAGCTGCGGATCCGAATGGGCCAACCGAGTCATATCGCGTAAACCTTGGCCGGCGAGGCTCAGCTCGGTAGCTGCGGCGTCGTTCAACGTGCCCGCCAGCAGGGACGACACCAATTGCGGAACGTGACTGACAAGGGCAACGGCGCGATCATGCGCGTTTGCCTCCACAAGAATCGGCATGGCCCCGCAATCCAAAGCCAGGGTGCGCAAGTGCACAATATCTTCTTCGCGGGTCTCCGGGCGCGGGCAGATCACCCACGGACGGCCCTCAAAAAGATCGGCATCCGCGGCGATCGCCCCCGAACGTTCCCGACCGGCCATGGGATGGCAACCCACGTAGCGGGCTCGTTCGGGATGCGCGGCAAGGCGATCCGCCACCACGCCCTTAACGGAGGCAACATCGGTGACAAGCGCGGTGGGGAAACGATCCAGGGCCGTGCTCACCACCTGCGCCGTCACATCCGGGGGAACCGCAACTACCACGAGGCTCGGCACCCAGGCATCTTCCGGAGGCTCCTCCCCCGCCCCCAGATCACGGGCGAGGGCCGCCGCGAGCGGAGAAGCATCCTCCAGATACACCGGGATATCGCGCAGCCGTAGCCGCAGTCCGAGGGAAGCGCCCAGCAACCCCGAACCGATAATAAGGACCGGACCGGCGCGCATCACATCCCTACCGAATGCATGAGGGCCGAGAGCTCACTTCCTGCGATAACCCTGCTTTTACCGGGGCGCAACCTCCCGGCATCAATAGTGGCGAAACGGGTGCGCACCAGTTCCATAACGGGGTGTCCCACTTCTTCCATAATGCGACGCACAATCCGATTGCGGCCCGAATGCAACGTGAGTTCCACGATGGAATTGCGCGGCTGCGATTCCCGCAGTACGAATTTATCCACCCGGATGGGTCCGTCCTCCAGGGTGATGCCCTTTTCCAACACTCGCGCGAGGCCACGCGTCACCTGGCCTTCCACCCGCGCCACGTAGGTTTTGGGGACCTCGTACGAGGGGTGGGTGAGCCGATGGGTAAGTTCGCCATCGTTCGAGAGCAGAATCAGGCCCTCGGTATCTTCGTCCAGGCGCCCGACGTGGTAGAGCCGTTGCTCGTATTTCTCCACGTACTGGGCGAGGCTCGGGCGGCCCATATCATCATCCATGGTAGAAACAACCCCCGGCGGCTTGTAAAGCGCGACGGTCAGGAGATCGGGTTTCACGGCGATTGGCATACCATCCACGTGGATGGTGTCACGTTCGGCATCCGCACGCGTTCCCATTTCGGTCACGACGGCGCCGTTCACAGCCACCCGCCCCTCGGCAATGAGCGCTTCGCAAGCGCGCCGGGAACCCACCCCCGCGTGGGCCAGGATCTTTTGCAAGCGTTCTCTCATCTTATTTCTCTTTCCACATCATCAAGGTCGGTTGCTTCGGGTAGATAGGGCGCCAGCGGAGGCAGGTCATCCAGGGAATTCATACCCATGGCTTCGAGGAAATACGGGGTGGTCACATACAGCACTGCACCGGTGGACGGTGTAGTGCCCGCTTCTTCAATGAGGCCGCGAGTGGCGAGCGTACGAACAACTCCATCAACGTTCACACCGCGAATTGCCGCGATCTGGGCACGGGTAACAGGCTGCCGATAAGCGATCACCGCCAGCGTTTCCAAAGCCGGCGTGGATAGTTTACCCGATTGTCCGCGGGTCACGTGGGCAAGAACAACGTCCGATACTAACGGATTGGTGTAGAAACGCCACCCCCCTCCCGCTTCGCGCAATTCGAATCCGCGCGGGCGCCCACTACGGTACTCCCGGGCCAGGTTCTCCAGCTCGGTGCGGGTTTCCGCTTCGCTCAAGCCCACCGCTTCGGCCAGGATGGCGAGGGGAACCGGGGTGGCCGCCACAAAAAGCACCGCCTCGAGTGCGGTGGCGGGGCAAAGATCAGCCACAGATTCTCCTTTAAGCTTCCGGATTCGGAGCGGCACGCGCACAGTGCTCGCCCTGATGCCCAGTCTAGTCGCTGCTCAGCGCGCTGGTTGGCGACACCTCGCCGTATTCCGCGGCGACGTCGCCCGCACCGGCCGCCCCGCGATCATCAGCCGGCGTGGGGCGCAGCACCAGTGCACCCAAAGGCTCATCCTGTTCGGCGGCTATCGCGCCCCGACGTAACAATTCCAAGACCGCCAAGAAACGGGCCACGACTACCTGCACCGATCTAGCGTCGGAGCAGAGCTGCGCAAAAGTGAAAGACTCGCCACCTCGAAAACGTTCTTCTAGGTAGGAAATTTGACTGGCAACCGGAACAACCGGGGAGTGCAAATGCTCCAGGCGAACCAGCGGCTCGGAAGTATCACGGGTGAAAGCACGGGCAGCCAGCAGGGCCAGATCCATGACCCCGAGCGGGAGGCGCACCTCCGGAAGCGCTTTCGCGTACATTTCCTCGAGGGGAACATCACGGCCCACCCGCCGCCCGGTTTCCTCCAGGCGTGCCCCGAAATCCCGAGCTACTTCTTTGAAAGCTCGGTACTGGAGCAGCTTGGCGAAGAGAAGATCACGCTGTTCAAGGAGCTCCCAATCTTCTTCTTCGCTTTCGTGGCGCGGCAGCAAGCGCGCTAGTTTCATATCGAGGAGGGTGGCGGCCACGACCAAAAATTCTGAGGTGGTAGATAGATCTACCTCCGGCCGAGACCGAATCCAGGCGATGAACTCATCCGTCACTTCCGCCAAGGCCACCTCGGTAATATCCAAGTTTTTCTTGGAAATCATGGAGAGTAGTACCGAAAATGGCCCCGAATACACGTCGAGATCAACGTCAAAATCGGAGGAGACATCAAAAAGGGTGGTCACGCCCACTCCCGCTTAGGCACTCTGACCGCGGGCAATCACTTCGCGCGCCAACTTCCGATAAGCTACCGCACCCGGGTGCGAGGGCGCGTATTGGGTGATAGGTTCTCCGGCTACCGAGGCATCGGGGAACTTCACGGTACGGGCAATATAGGTGTGGTAGACCTTATCCCCGAATCCTTCGTGCACGGATCTCATCACATCGCGCGAGTGGAGGGTACGCATATCCACCATGGTGAGGAGGACTCCGTCAATGGTGAGCCGGGGATTAAGGCGATCTTGCACCCGGCCGATCTGTTCGGTTAGTAGTGCTACCCCGCGCATGGCAAAATATTCCGCCTCTAACGGGATAATAACTCCGTGTGCGGCAGTGAGCGCATTGACAGTGAGGAGACCCAGGGAGGGCTGGCAGTCAATAATGATGACGTCATAGTCATCGAGAACCGGGCGCAGCACCCGGCTGAGAGCCTGTTCGCGTGCCACTTCATTAATGAGCACAATTTCGGCAGCGGAAAGGTCAATATTGGCCGGGACCACATCTAGGCCCTCCACTTTCGAATGCTGAATGATTCCCCGCACATCCGGTTTCGCGGCAATAAGTTCGTTATAAATGGTGCGATCCAGCGCGCGGGCATTAATACCAAGACCGGCAGAGGCGGCGCCCTGCGGATCAAAATCCACAATGAGAACGCGCCGGCCATACCCGGCCAGCGCCGCGGCGAGGTTAATCGACGTTGTTGTTTTCCCCACGCCACCTTTTTGGTTAGACATCGCAATAATGCGCGCCGGGCCGTGTTCTTTCAAGGGCTCCGGTTCGGGAAAATCCACGTTTTCAGTTTCAAAAAGCGCGTTCTGTTCGGTCACATCTCTAGGGTACCTAAACTCGGAGGATTTGCGGTGCCATTTCTGGCGAAGAGCGTAGAACGACGCCGCCGCGCCTACCCCGCTTCCTACTCGCTGCGCAGCGCCCGCGGGTGCGAGGTGGCATACACCTCTTTGAGCACGTCGGGGGAAACCTGGGTATAAATCTGGGTGGTGGTCACCGAGGAATGCCCGAGCAGCTCCTGAACCACCCGCACATCCGCACCGCCCTGGAGAAGGTGGGTGGCAAAAGAATGCCGCAGCGAATGCGGAGAGACATGCGCGGTAATACCGGCGCGCTCGGATGCCTGGCGAATAATGAGCCAGGCGCTCTGGCGGGAAAGTACCCGCCCGCGGGTATTGAGGAAGAGCTTGGTCACTCCCTCCCCGCGGGCGGCAAGCTCCGGGCGGGCCCGGGTCGTGTAGGCATCCAGTGCTTCCAGGGCGTAGCGCCCCAGCGGCACGACGCGTTCTTTGCGGCCCTTACCGAAGAGCCGAATCGTGGTGGTATCCGTATCGATATCATCGGCGGTAAGCCCGAGTGCTTCGGAGATCCGCGCTCCAGTTCCGTAGAGAACCTCCAGGAGGGCACGGTCGCGTAGGCCCAGGGGTGGTGGAGTGGCCCCAGCTGCCTCGATCATGGCGGTGACCTCGGCAATTGTCAGGGCTTCGGGCAGGCGCGCGGGGAGTTTCGGGGGGCGCACCCGGCTAGCCGGATTGGCCGGGCAAGCGCCGTCGTCGTATAAAAACGCATGAAAAGCCCGCACCGCGGTCACGGCCCGCGCAATAGAAGCCGGGGCCATTCCCGTGAGCGTTTCGGAAAAGGAGGCGACGTCCTCCTCGCGTACCTCAGCGGGGCTGGTGACCCCGCGGGAATCGAGGTGCGCAAGATATTTACGCAAATCGCGCCGATACGCAGCCACGGTATTGCGCGATAAGGCACGTTCGACACTGATATGGGCGAGGAACTGCGTAACAGCGCGCTGCAAGGGCGGGGTGCCGGGTTCAGCCATCTATTCTCCTTCGCGGGTGCGCGGTAGCCGCGCGTAGTGACGCGATAGTTAGGCGCTCAGGGTCTCGCGCCGGGCGCGAACGGAGGTGCACCCCGGGCGCGCGAAACCCGCGTGACCAGTAGACTAGTGCGTGGCACATCTCATGTAACCACAACCTTATGTTAGGAGAATTCAATGGCGAAGCTCGAATGGTCGCAGCTCGATCAGCGGGCCGTGGACACAACCCGGTTGCTGGCCGCCGATGCGGTACAAAAAACTGGCAATGGGCATCCCGGAACGGCTATGTCCCTGGCTCCGGCGGCCTATCTGCTCTACCAGCGGGTCATGAACCACGATCCGGCAGATTCTGCGTGGGTGGGCCGTGACCGTTTTATTCTCTCGGCCGGGCATTCCTCCCTCACGCAATACAATCAGCTCCTGCTGGCCGGTTACGGTCTGGAACTTGATGATATTAAGGCCTTGCGTACTCTCCACTCGAAGACTCCCGGCCACCCTGAATACGGCTATACCAACGGCGTGGAGATGACCACCGGTCCGCTGGGCCAGGGCCTGGCCTCCGCGGTGGGATTTGCGATGGCTTCCCGGCGTGCCCACGGGCTTTTTGACCGCGATACCCCGCTCGGTGAATCTGTGTTTGATCATTTTGTCTACGTGATTGCCGGTGATGGTTGCCTCCAGGAAGGCGTGACCAGTGAGGCCTGCTCACTGGCTGGCACCCAGGAGCTCGGGAATCTTATTCTCATTTATGATGACAACCGCATTTCCATTGAGGACAATACCTCCATTGCTTTCAGTGAGGATGTGCTGGCGCGTTACGAAGCCTACGGCTGGCACACCCAGCACGTGAATTGGATTAAGGAGGATGGTTCCTACCAGGAGGATGTCCAGGCGCTCTACGATGCGATTCTGGCCGCTCAGCAGGTTACCGATAAGCCCTCTATTATTAAGCTCTCCACCATTATTGCCTGGCCGGCGCCCACCAAGCAGAATACCGGCGCCTCGCACGGTTCGGCCCTGGGGGTGGAAGAAATTCGTGCCACTAAGGAAATCCTGGGCTTCGACCCGGATATTGATTTCCCGCTGGACGATGAGGTGCTCGCCCACACCCGTAAGAATGCGGCAGCGCGGGCGGCCGCGGCCCGCAAAGATTGGGATGCTCGTTTCGAAGCCTGGCGTGCCTCCCATCCGGAAGAAGCCGCGCTCTATGATCGCATCCGGGCCAAGAAGTTCCCGGAGGGCTGGGAAAAGAAGCTGCCGAGCTGGGAGCCGGATCCCAAGGGTATCGCCACTCGCGCGGCTTCCGGAGCGGTGCTCAATGCTCTCGCCCCGGTGCTCCCCGAATTGTGGGGCGGTTCGGCTGATCTGGCCGGCTCGAATAACACCACGATGAAGGGCGAACCGTCCTTCCTGCCCGCGCATCGTTCCTCGCAGATGTTCTCCGGTGATATTTACGGGCGTACCCTCCACTTCGGTATCCGTGAATTCGCCATGGGCGCGATCATTAACGGAATTACCCTGGATGGACTCACCCGCGCCTACGGCGGCACTTTCTTTGTGTTCTCCGACTACATGCGCGGTGCAGCGCGCCTGGCGGCCATTATGAATATCCCCTCGATCTTTGTGTGGACGCATGATTCGGTGGGCGTAGGCGAAGACGGCCCCACCCATCAGCCCATCGAACACCTGTGGGCCTACCGAGCCATCCCGCGCCTCAATATTGTGCGTCCGGCCGATGCGAATGAAACCGCTGCCGCGTGGCGCGGGGCATTGGAGAAGGTCGACGGCGGGCCTACCGGCCTCATCCTCACCCGGCAGGGCGTGCCGATTCTGGAAGGGACCTCCACCGAAGGCGTCCTCAAGGGCGGCTACGTGCTGGCGGACTCCCCCACCGGGACCGTTGACGTGCAACTGCTGGCTACCGGTTCGGAAGTGCAGCTGGCAGTAGCCGCCCAGAAGATCCTCGCGGAGCAGGGTGTGGGTGCGCGTGTTATCTCGCTGCCCTGCCTGGAATGGTTCGAAGCTCAGGATCGGGCCTACCGTGATGCGGTGATTCTCCCCAACGTCAAGGCACGGGTCTCCGTGGAAGCTGGCGCCACCTTCGGATGGGCTGGCTACGTCGGGGACGCCGGGCGCAGTGTGGGTATCAATACCTACGGGGAATCCGGGCCCGGTGGTGAACTCATGAAAGAATATGGGATGACCGCTGAGCACGTGGTCTCCGCCGCCCTCGAATCCATCGAAGCGGCGCGCGCCTAGCGGGCAATTAGCGGTCCTAGCTGGCGTCAAGCCAGCAGGAACCGTAGTCGTTCGGCACCGGTAGCGTCATATCATCAAGGTCGCGGGGCCCTTGCATCGGCCCCGCGACCTTGATTAACTTTCATCGCTGGTGGCTTGTCACTCGTGGACACCGCGGTGCCGCTTTGTCGCTCAAACGTCTACCATAAGACAGGCGCATATTCTCGCCTTCTTTTTCACGACAGGAATTTTATGGTTGCTCCTACCTCAGGTAATCCACTCCGGGCTGTCGCTGACCGCCGCCTCCAGCGCGTGGCCGGCCCCTGCGGCATCGTTCTTTTTGGCATCACCGGTGACTTGGCGAACCGCAAAATTCTTCCCGCCCTCTACGACCTCGCGAATCGGGGGCTGTTGCCGCCGTCGTTCTCCATTATCGGAGTGGCGCGCCGTCCCGTGGACGCGGCTCGAAGTGTTGAAGCAGCTATCCGCAAAGGCGCCCAAACCCCGGTTATCGCTACCACCCTGGCCCAGATTCTTGGCGGTTTGCGGATGGTTGAGGGCCAGTACAATGATCCGGAGCTGTACCGCGCTCTCGGGGCGACCATGGCCGATGTGGATGCCAGTCGCGGGACCGGCGGAAATTTCGCCTTCTACCTCTCCATCCCACCCAGTCTTTTCCCGGTGGTGACCCAGGGACTCGCCACCGCGGGGCTTAATCGCGGGGCGCCGGGCAGCTGGCGCCGGGTGGTCATCGAGAAGCCTTTCGGGCACGATATGGCCTCCGCGCGTGAGCTCAATGCTTCGGTAAGCGGAGTATTCCCCCATGATTCGGTTTTCCGCATCGACCACTATCTCGGTAAAGAGACCGTGCAGAATATCCTCGCGCTGCGTTTCGCCAACGAACTGTATGAGCCGCTGTGGAATTCTTCCCATGTGGACCACGTGCAAATCACCATGGCTGAGGATATCGGGATTGGCTCGCGCGCCGGATATTACGACGGTATCGGAGCAACTCGTGACGTTATCCAAAACCACCTGCTCCAGCTCCTTGCTCTCACCGCGATGGAGGAGCCGACTTCTTTCCATGCCGATGCCCTGCGCGCGGAAAAGGAGAAAGTCCTCGAGGCCACCCATCTGTTCGGAAGCCCGGCAGAAGCTTCGGTGCGGGCGCAGTATTCGAGCGGCTGGCAGGGCGGCCAGTGGGTGCGCGGCTACCGGGAAGAGAACGGTATCCCGGCGGAATCCGTGACCGATACCTACGGAGCGATCGCCCTGGGAATTGAGACGCGGCGCTGGTCCGGAGTGCCTTTCTACCTGCGGACCGGTAAACGGCTCGGGCGGCGCGTTTCGGAAATTGCGGTGGTGTTCCGCAACCCACCTTTCCTCCCCTTCCCGGATGTTGCCGGGCTTGGACAAAACACCCTGGTTATCCGGGTACAACCCAATGAGGGCATCACCTTTAAATTTGGTTCCAAGGTGCCCGGCTCGGAAATGCGGCTGCGCGATGTCACCATGGACTTCGCCTACGGGCACGCTTTTACCGAGTACACCCCGGAGGCATACGAACGTCTCATTCTTGACGTGCTGCTGGGCGATCCGCCGCTTTTCCCGCAAACCCGGGAGGTGGAAGAGTCCTGGCGGATTATCGACCAGGTGGAAAATTATTGGGACGCCCACCCGGAATCTCTGGAAACATACGCGCCCGGATCCTGGGGTCCGGCCGGTGCCGATGCCATGCTCGCCGCCCACGGCCATGCCTGGCGCCGTCCCTAGCCCGCACCCGTCCCGTGCCTGAAAAAGATCCGAGGAAGCTTCATGATTAACCATATTGCCGATACCACGTCTGCCCAGGTGGGCCAGCAGCTTGATCAATTGCGCGGAACTTCCGGGGTAGGAGCCCTCGGGAGGGTCCTCACCCTCATTATCGTCGCGCATACCGAGGGAGGGGTGCGCGACGCTCTCGAAGCGGCGGCCGGAGCCTCTCGCGCCCATCCTTCGCGGATTATCGCGGTACTGCCGGTAGCCGGAGAAACCGCCCGTCTCGATGCGGAAATTCGTACCGGATCGGAAGCCGGCGCGTCCGAGATCGTTATTTTGCGCGCGCACGCGGGTGCCGCGGAGAATGTGGATACGTTGGTCACCCCGCTGTTGCTCCCCGATACTCCCGTTGTAACGTGGTGGATTCAGAATATGCCGGAAAACCCCGCGGCTACCGCGGCTGGGCGCATCGCGCAGCGCCGTATTACGACTACCCGCACCGCAGATCATCCGGCTCTGGCGCTTCAGCACCTTTCCGCAAATTATGTTCCGGGGGATACTGACCTGGGTTGGGCGGGCACTACCCTGTGGCGCAATTACATCGCCTCCATGGTTGATGAATTCCCAGCCCGTGTCATTACCGGCGCGAAGGTGTGGGGGCGGCCCCACCGCTCCTCGCTTTTCTTACTTGCCGCGTGGCTGCGGCTGCGTCTCGACGTCCCGGTGGAGATAGAGCCGCAGGAGGGCGCTCCGATTACCGGCGTGGAGCTGTTCTTGGACGACGGCGCAGCCCTCAGTCTGCATCGCACCCCCGGCAATGATCATGGCATCATGCTCCGCCCGGGCCGGGCTCCCCAGGAGGTTGCTTTGCCGGTACGTAGCTTGGAAGCGATGCTCATCGAGGATTTGCGCGATCTCAATCCCGATACCGCCTACGGCGAGGTTCTGACTAAAGGACTCCCTCTGCTGGATTATTCTCCCGCGGATGTGGATGTATAACCTGCTGCAGCCGTAGACGGATAGCGCTGTTGTACGCGACGTGATGCACTCAGCCGCGAGAAGCAGCGTGCGAAGCGGGGCCGGTACGTAGATATTACGTACCGGCCCCGCTGCTTAAGGGCTATATTAACGCCTTGTGAAAACTCTCGGGGCTTAGATGCCGACCTTGACGATGAGACCAATAAGAATAATGGAAATGCCCCAGATGAGGGCCAGCACCACGGTGATACGGTTGAGGTTGCGCTCGGCTACCCCGGAGGAACGCATGGACGTGGAAATACCTCCACCGAACATATCGGAGATACCGCCGCCCTTGCCTTTGTGCAGCAAGATGGAGAGCGTGAGGAAGATGCTGGTGATGAGCATAAGTACTTCGCAGGTAATGAGCAAAGCTTTCATTTCCAGTCCTTTCGGGTGCTTCGTGCACCCGGAGAGTAATAGAGTCCTTGGCTAGTGTACCTGGTGACACCGGCCAGCGGGAAATAAAACGTGCGGGGTGGGAAGAATCCCACCCCGCACGCGAGGGCCAGGCCGGTACACCTCGGTGATCGTTCCTAGCCGCTATCCTTTTTAGCCGCGGAACATCACGATCTTCGCGAATTCCTCCGCCTTGAGGCTGGCGCCACCCACGAGGGCACCGTCAACATCAGGCTGGGCCATAATCTCCTGGACGTTAGCCGCCTTGACCGATCCGCCGTACTGGATGCGAACCGCGGCAGCTGCCTCCGCACCGAAGGTTTCCTCGATGCGAGCCCGGATGGCACCGCAGACTTCCTGGGCGTCTTCCGGGGTGGCCACTTCACCGGTGCCAATAGCCCAGATGGGTTCGTAGGCAATAACGAGTTTGGCCACATCTGCTGCCTGGAAACCAGCGAAGAGTTCATCAATCTGAGAGACGACGTACTCGACGTGCCGGCCTTCCTTACGCACCTCAAGTGCCTCACCGCAGCAGACGATGGGCGTCATGCCAGCGCCAAGAACCTTCTGTGCCTTCTGGCCGATGAGTTCATTGCTTTCGCCGTGGTAGGCGCGCCGCTCCGAATGACCCACGATGACGTAGCTGCACCCGAGCTTGGAAAGCATCGGGGTGGAGATTTCGCCGGTGTAGGCGCCTTCGTCATGCACGGACACATCCTGAGCACCGTAGGCAATGCGCAGCTCATCCGATTCGCACAGGGTCTGGATAGACCGCAGATCGGTGTAGGGGGCGAAAACCGCCACGTCTACATCACCGTAGGTGAAACCTGCATCATCCAGGGTCCACGCGACTTTTTGCACAAGGTGGGTAGCCTCAAGATGATCCATATTCATCTTCCAGTTACCCGCCATCAGGGGGGTGCGTGCCATTAATCCTCCAGAACAGCGATACCGGGCAGGGTCTTACCCTCGAGGAATTCGAGGGAAGCGCCACCGCCGGTGGAAATATGGTTGAACTTCTCTTCGTCGAAACCGAGGATGCGCACGGCAGCCGCGGAGTCACCGCCACCAACGATGGTGAAGCCTTCGGCATCCTGCATGGCCTGGGCAACGCCCTTCGTGCCCTCAGCAAAGGCCGGGAACTCGAAGACACCCATGGGGCCATTCCAAACGATCGTCTTCGAGGAAGCGATCTTCTCCGCGTACTCAGATACGGTTTCCGGCCCGATGTCCAGGCCCATGCCATTGGCGGGCATATCGGAAGCGGAAACGATTTCGGATTCTGCATCCTTATCAAACTTATCGGCGACGACAACGTCAACCGGAAGGAGCAGCTCCACGCCCTTATTGGACGCGGTTTCAAGGTACTCGCGGGCCTTGTCGATCTGGTCATCTTCGCACAGCGAGGAGCCGATCTCATAGCCCTTGGCGCGCAGGAAGGTAAAGGCCATACCGCCACCGATGAGGAGAACATCTGCCTTATCCAGAAGGTTCTCAATCACGCCGATCTTATCGGAGACCTTGGAGCCACCGAGCACCACAGTGTAGGGACGCTCCGGATTTGCGGTGGCCTTGGACAGCGAATTAATTTCCTTGGCAACGAGTTCGCCGGCAGCCGAAGGCAGCAGCTTTGCAATATCGTAAACCGAGGCCTGCTTGCGGTGGACAACGCCGAAACCGTCGGACACGAAGACATCGGCCAGTGCAGCGTATTCCTTTGCGAGAGCCTCACGGTCAGCATCGACCTTGGAATCTTCACGCTTGTCGTAGCGCACGTTCTGGAGCAGCACAATATCGCCGTCGTTCAGGGCATCAATCTTAGCCTTAGCATCCGGACCCACGGTATCTTCCGCGAGGGGAACATCACGGCCGAGGAGTTCACCGAGGCGCTTAGCAACGGGAGCCAGGGAGAATTCCGGCTTCGGTTCGCCCTTGGGCCGGCCCAGGTGCGCGGTAACGATGACCTTCGCCTTGGCATCGAGAAGACGCTTGATGGTGGGCAGCGCGGCGCGGATACGGCCGTCGTCGGTAATGCGATCCCCATCCAGCGGAACGTTGAAATCAGAACGAACAAAAACCTTCTTGCCGGTGAGGTCACCGAGCGATTCAATAGTCCTCATATTTTTCCTTTCGCGTAGGGAAGCCCGTGCGCGCTAGCGCACGCACGGGCTTCACATCAGCTCATCGCTTGATCTTAGAGCTTGCTCGCAACGAGGTTGGCAAGCTTCACGAGGGAAGCAGCGTAGCCGTATTCGTTGTCGTACCAAGCGCCGATCTTGACCTGGCCGTCCATCACCTTGGTGAGGCCGGCATCGAAGATGGACTGGTGATGATCACCGATGATGTCCGAGGAGACGATGGGATCCTCGGTGTAAGCGAGGGTTCCCTTGAGAGCGCCTTCGGAGGCTTCCTTCATCGCGGCATTGATTTCTTCCACGGTGACATCGGACTTCTCAGCTTCGAAGGTGAGGTCCGTGAGGGAGCCGGTGATGGTGGGAACGCGTACGGCGTAACCATCAAGCTTGCCCTTGAGCTCGGGAAGAACCAGAGCAACGGCCTTGGCCGCACCGGTGGTGGTGGGGACCATGTTCTGCGCGGCCGCGCGGGCGCGACGCAGATCCTTGTGCGGGCCGTCCTGCAGGTTCTGATCCGCGGTGTAAGCGTGGATCGTGGTCATCAGACCCTTCTTGATACCGAACTTGTCCACGAGAACCTTCGCCACCGGGGCGAGGCAGTTCGTGGTGCAGGAAGCGTTGGAAATGATATTGTGCTTGGCCGGATCGTACTGATCGGAGTTCACGCCGATAACGAAGGTGGCATCTTCGCCCTTCGCCGGGGCGGAAATAAGAACCTTCTTGGCGCCGGCTTCGATATGAGCCTGGCAAGCTTCACCGGTACGGAAGCGGCCGGTGCACTCGAGAACAATGTCAACCTCGAGTTCCTTCCACGGGAGGTTGGCCGGATCCTTTTCAGCAAGAACCTTGATCTTCTTGCCGTCGAGCACGAATCCATCTTCGGTTGCTTCAATCTCCACGGGGAGGCGGCCGCCGGCGGTGTCATACTTCAGCAGGTGGGCGAGAGTCTTGATATCGGTCAGGTCATTGACCGCGACGATCTCGAAATCCGCACCCTCGGCGAGGGCTGCGCGGACAGCGGCACGACCAATACGGCCGAAGCCGTTAATAGCAACGCGTACAGTCACTCTTTATCCTCCTCACGCGCCAGCTAGCGCGTTTCCAACTCGACTTCTTGTCTTTGAGAAGTCCGTCCGAGAACTTCTCTCGGAACCATTAGCTATTCTACCGGTCACGTTCGGCTTGGGCTAATGCCAGCGGGAAGCACCTTGCGAACTTTGGCACAGAGCGAAACTCGACGGCGGCATAACACGCCCTTAGTCCCATTTTTGATTGTTAGTTTTTTCGACGACGGCGAACGCGCTACGCGCGTTAGGACATTGCGCTGTGCCCTGCTGCACGCACCGCGGCCATGGTATCCGGAATGCCCAGCTCTTTGGCCCGCTTATCAGCCATAGAATTCAAGCGACGCAACCGGCCGGCCACGGCATCTTTGGTGGCGCGCGGCGTGAGCTGCTCCCCGAGCAGGTTGAGGGAATCTTCCGGGTGGGCGATGCGGGCTTCGCCGGCTGCCCGCAAATTCTCCGGAACATCCGTGCCGAGAATTTCGAAAGCTCGCTTGACCCGAATCACCGCGATGACAGCGGCATCGGCACTGCGGCGCATATTTGCGTCGTCGAAATTAGCAAGACGATTAACCGTGCCGTGTACTTCCCGTTCCACGCGTAATTCCTCCCAACGCAGCACGGCATCATTGGCGCCCATCCGGGTGAGCATATCGGAGATAGCTTCTCCCCCGCGGATATCGATACGGTGGGCGCCGCGCGATTCACGTACCCGGTAGGGGATATCAAGGCGGCGTGCCAGCCCACCCAGAGCATAGGCCGCCTCCAGGCGCGGGCAAATAATCTCAAGGGAAGCATTGCGCCCGGGCTCCATGAGGGTACCTCGCGCGAGAAAAGCTCCGCGCCAGGCTGCTCCCGCATCGGCTTTTGATCCACCAACCACCGAGGGAGGTAGCCCCCGCACCGGCCGCCCGTGCGCGTCCAGGAGGCCGAGTTTCACCGCAATGCGTTCGGTGTTTTCCGAAGAACGAACCAGGAAACGTTGCCCCTGGCGCATCTGCGAGGAAACCGAGAGAAGTTCCGGTTCCACGGAGAAAAGCTGGCGCACCAATTCCCACAGGCGTTGCGCGGTTGCTCGGTGGCCCAGCTCAGCCACGAGTTCGAGGGTGCGCGAACGCACGGCCAATCCCCCGCCGTACCGGAACATCGCGGTGAGTTCAGCCAGAGCGGCGGAAAGCGAGGCCGGCGTAACGGTGGCTAGCTCATCTTTCACCGTACGTGTTAACGCGGACACGACTCCCCTTCCTCCTATGGTGGGACCGCTGCTCAGCAGGAAATATCCCAGTTGTGGATTCTTCCGTGCGCGAGTTCCCGATTTAGGAATCTCCCATGACGCCTTCGAAGGCATCCCGATAGGCAGCAGCCAAACGCAACGCATCGTGACGTGCGCGATTATCGCCCATTCTAACCTGTCGCAGCATAAGCGTGGCCCCGATGCCTTCAGCTTCCGCTGCGACTTCGCCGATGTCATCCACGCTGCGCGGATCGGCCACCACCACGTCAATACGCAGATCCGGAGCATGGCGAGCAAAAGAACGAATATGATCAGCGGCGCTCATTCCCCATGTTTCACGCTCGTTACGGAGATTGAGGGCAAGTACCCGCCGAGCCGGGGAACGCACGAGGGCCGTGTGCAAATCAGGAACCATGAGATGGGGAATGACAGAGGTATACCAGGATCCCGGTCCGAAAACGATCCAATCGGCCTCGTCAATAGCGGCAACCGCTTCGGGCTGGGCGGGAGGATTCTCTGGAATAAGGCTGACGTGTTCCACCCTTCCACGGGCTGTTGCTACCGCCACCTGCCCGCGGTAGAGCTGGGGGCCGTCTTCCTCGTCAATCACCCGCGCCTCAATCTCCAGGGGAATAGGAGACATAGGTAGCACGCGGCCGTCAATGCGCAAAAGCTGACCCACCCAGTCGAGGCCGGAAACTGTACTCCCCAATTGCTCCCACATAGAAACAATGAGGAGGTTACCCATGGCGTGGCCGTTAAGCGGCCCCTCGGAAGAGAAACGGTATTGGAGAACATCGCGCCAGGTTTGGCCCCATTCGCCGTCGTCACACAGCGCCGAAAGGGCCATACGTAAATCTCCGGGTGGAATCACGTTAAATTCATTGCGCAAGCGCCCCGAGGAGCCGCCGTCGTCCGCAACAGTAACCACGGCGGTGATATTTTGGGTGATGAGCCGCAAGGCCGAAAGTGACGCGTACAAGCCGTGACCGCCCCCGAGGGCGACGACACGCGGGCCGCGACTACCGCGCCCACCCATTATTCACGCCCCAAATCACGATGAATTGTACGTACCGAGTGCCCGGCGGCGCGTAGAGCTTCGGATACCGCTTCCGCGATAGCCACCGAACGGTGTTTTCCACCGGTGCAGCCAATCGCGATAGTGGTGAAGGGCTTGAGTTCGCGGGCGTATCCGGCCAGGATTGTGTGGATAAGATGGGAGTACTCCTGCACGAAAGCCTCTGCGCCGTCCTGTTCCAGCACGAAATTCGCCACCGGTTTATCGTGACCGCTCAGGTGGCGCAACTCGGTAATCCAGTAGGGATTCGGCAGGAAGCGCACATCGGCCACGTTATCAGCATCCAGGGGCAGGCCGTATTTGAAACCGAAAGACATCACCGTGACGCGGGTGGCTTCTGTTCCGGAGGTTTCACCCACAAGGCGGCGGATTTTGCGAGAAAGATCGTGGACGGACAGCCGCGAGGTATCAATAACAGAATCTGCGCGGCTACGCAGATCCGCCAGGAGTTTACGCTCCGCGGTGATGCCATCAAAAAGCCGCCCGTGGCCCTGGAGCGGGTGGGGCCGGCGCACGCTTTCATAGCGCCGCACCAGGGAAGCATCATCGGCATCGAGGAAAATAATGCGATAGTTAATGCCGCTTGCGGTGAGATCGGCAAGAACTTCCAGGAGCTCAGCGAAGAATTCCCGGGAGCGCACGTCCACCACCGCTGCCATGCGGGTCACCTTTCCATTACCGGAGAGCAGCCCGGCCAGGGCGCTGAGCAAGCGCGGCGGGAGATTATCCACCACGTACCAACCCAGATCTTCGAGGGTGGCAGCCGCTCGGGATCTGCCCGCCCCGGACATTCCCGTGACAATAATGATTTCCGGAACGTCGGCCGGCGGAAGCTCAGCTGTACAATCGGCCGCCGGAAGAACAGCGGGGATACGGGACGTATCGTTAATGTCACGGGTGTCACTCATATCTCCATCATGCCACAAAGATTCGCGAGCTACTTCTCCCGCAGTGCTTCTTGAATCGCTGCCGCCAGCACCGGGCCAATACCCGGAACTTCGGTGAGTTCCTCAATGCTGGCTTCCCGAATCCGTTTGACCGAGCCAAGAGCGCTCAGTAGTTTCTTCTGCTTAGCCGGCCCCAGCCCCGGAATGGCATCAAGCGCGGAGCGGGTCATCGCCTGACCCCGTTTCTTGCGGTGGAAAGTAATGGCGAAGCGATGCGATTCATCGCGTAGTTGCTGGAGGAGGCGCAGCGCCGGCGAGGTGCGCGGGAAAATAATCGGGAATTCTTCCCCCGGAATCCACACTTCTTCCAGACGTTTAGCCAGGCCCACTACTCGCACATCGGCACCGAGTTCCTCGACCACCCGCTGGGCGGCATTGACCTGCGGCAGCCCGCCGTCCACCACGAGGAGGTCGGGGCGGTAGGCGAAACGACGCGGCGCGGCCGCGGCAGTAACGGCACTAGCCGTACCCTCATCTTCCACTCCCCCGGCATCGGCGGCGTGCGCGGCAGCGTCGTTCAAACGGTGTAATCGCCGGCGTAACACTTCGTCCATCGCGGCGGTATCATCCCGGGCCCCCTGGCCCTCCGGCCCGCGCACGATGAAATGCCGATAATCGGAGGTTTTCTTAAGGCCGTCCTCGAATACCACCATGGAGCCAACCTGCTGGCGACCCTGGGTATGGGAAATATCGTAGCCTTCGATGCGCAGCGGAGCGCGATCCAAATCCAGCCCGATGCGCAGCTCTTCCAGGGCTTGGGAACGCACCGTAATATCGGCTGCGCGCGCCAGCTTATTGCGGTCAAAAGCCTGTTTCGCATTCGCGTGCACGGTATCCGCCAGCTGGGCTTTCGGCCCGCGCTGGGGGCGCTTGAGGTGAACCGGCCCGCCGCGGCGTTCAGCAAGCCAGCGCTCCAGCCCCGCGCGGTCCGAGGGGAAGACCGGCACCCAGATTTCCCCCGGGATAGCCCCGGGCGGTACGTGGTCCCGGTCATCAACAGAGGTGCCGGCCCGCACGGTTCGATCTCCCTGGGTGCCTACCCCGCGGTAGGAGTCGTATTCAGGATTGCCGTAGATATGGAGGAGTAGCGCGTTGATAATATCGGCTGGTTCGGTACCTTCGGTTTCTGTTACCCAGCCGCGCTGCCCGCGGATTCTGCCCCCGCGCACATAAAAAATCTGGACTGAGGCATCAATTTCATCGGATTCGAGACCGATAATATCGGCATTGAGATTAGAATCGAAGACCACTACATTGCGTTCAGTTGCGGTTGTCATTGCGGTGATTTCATCGCGTAGTTTCGCGGCACGTTCGAAATCTTCCACGGCGGCTGCCTTTTTCATCTCCGCGGTGCGGGCACGAATAAAATCGCTACCATCCGATTCCATGAATTTTACGAATTCTTCGGCGACGGCGCGATTCTCCGCCGCGCTCACCATCCCGGCGCAGGCCCCATTACACAGCCCGATATGAGTATTGAAACAGGGTTTCCCGGTGCGCTGCGCCCGCCGAAATTCCGCGTCGGAACACGAGCGCATGGTGAACACCGGTAGCAGGGCGTCCAGCACTTTCCGGATCGCCCACACCTTGGTATACGGCCCGAAGTACAGGGTGCCTTTGCGATGCTTTTCCCGGGTGATATATGCCCGCGGGAACTCCTCCCCCAGGGACACCGCCAGGTAGGGATAGGACTTATTATCCCGAAACATCACGTTGAAGGGCGGTTCGAATTCCTTAATCCAGGAGTATTCCAGAGTGAGCGCCTCAATTTCACTCCCCACCACCACCCACACCACATTCGTGGCGGTATACACCATGGTGCGGATGCGCGGAATGAGGCGTTCAGGCGGCTGGAAATAGTTCTGGAGCCGGTTGCGCAGATTCTTCGCTTTCCCAACGTAAAGAATGCGCCCCTCACCGTCCACGAAACGGTAGACGCCCGGGTCGGCGGGAATCGACGACGGCGCCGGGCGGTAGCTGCGTGGATCAGCCACGGTCCGTCACCTCCTCGTCTCCTCCAGGAGCGGGCGAAGGAATTGCCCGGTATAGGATTCGGGAACCGCGGCGATCTGTTCCGGGGTGCCGGTGGCGACGACGGTGCCACCACCGGCGCCCCCTTCCGGACCCATGTCGATAACCCAATCCGCGCATTTAATAACATCGAGATTGTGCTCGATAACAATCACCGTATTACCTTTATCCACGAGGGATTGCAGCACTAGAAGAAGCTTGCGAATATCCTCAAAATGCAGGCCCGTGGTGGGCTCATCCAGAATATAGACCGTGCGTCCGCTGGAGCGCCGGTGCAGTTCCGAAGCAAGCTTCACGCGCTGCGCTTCCCCACCGGAGAGCGTGGTAGCCGATTGCCCCAAGCGTACGTAACCCAGGCCCACCCGTTCCAGGGTGGTGAGATATCGGGTGATATTCGTGATGGGATCAAAGAATTCCGCAGCCTCGTGAATGGTCATATTGAGAACTTCGGAAACATTCTTCCCGCGGTACTTCACCTCTAGGGTTTCCCGGTTGTAGCGGGTTCCGTGGCAGACTTCGCAGGGCACATACACATCGGGAAGGAAGTTCATCTCAATTTTCACGGTGCCATCGCCCTTGCAGGCTTCGCAGCGACCACCTTTGACGTTAAAGGAGAAACGACCCGGACCGTAACCGCGCACCTTCGCCTCCTGGGTTTGGGCGAAAAGCTGACGAACTTTATCCCAAACCCCGGTGTAAGTGGCCGGATTTGAGCGCGGGGTGCGCCCAATCGGAGACTGGTCCACGTGTACAACCTTATCCAGGTTCGCGGCCCCGGTAACTTCACGATGCCGCCCGGGTACGGTATGAGCACCGTTAAGCTGATTAGCCAAGGAACGATACAGAATCTGATTGACGAGGGTAGATTTCCCGGAACCGGAAACCCCGGTCACCGCTATCAAGGTAGAGAGGGGGAACGCCACCTCCACGTTTTTGAGATTATTTTCCCGTGCACCCCGCACCGTGATCTTCCGATCCGGATCACTAGCGCGGCGTTGCTGCGGCGTCGTAATACTACGTTTTCCGGAAAGGTAAGCACCGGTCACGGATTCTTCGCAGTCACTTAAGCCCGCAACATCCCCCGCGTAGACCACATGCCCACCGAATTCCCCCGCACCCGGCCCAATATCGATAACGTAATCGGCGGTGCGAATTGTTTCTTCATCGTGTTCGACAACGATCAGGGTATTCCCCAGATCACGGAGTTTGACAAGAGTACCGATGAGTTTTTCATTATCGCGCTGGTGCAGGCCGATGGAAGGTTCGTCCAGCACGTAGAGCACACCCACAAGCCCGGAACCGATCTGGGTGGCCAGGCGAATCCGCTGGGCTTCGCCCCCCGAAAGAGTGGAGGCCCCGCGCGCAAGGGTGAGATAGGACAGCCCCACATCCACGAGGAAGCCCATCCGAGCCTGGATTTCGCGCAGCACCTGCGCGGCGATACGGGCCTGGCGCGCATCGAGTTCCACGGAGTCGAGGAAGGCTTTAGCATCGTCGATGGAGAGGGAGCACAACTCGAAAATATTGAGGTTTCCGATGCGCACGGCCAGCACATCCGGCTTGAGACGCGCGCCGTGGCAGGCCGAGCAGGCGATCTCCCTCATATAGCCTTCGTAGCGTTCCTTCGACCAGCTGGATTCGGTTTCCCCGTGCTTGCGTTTAACGTAGCCGAGTACTCCTTCAAAGCCGGTCGCATAGGTTTTTTCCCGCCCCCAACGGTTACGGTACTTGACAGTGACCTTGTAATTATTACCTTCCAGCAGGGCCTTTCGCGCCTTCTTAGGCAGATCCTGCCAGGGAGTATCCACATCGAAGCCGAGTTCCTCCCCCAGGGCTTCCATCTGGCGGGTAAAGAAGTCCTGGTGGCCGGTCCACGGAGTGATCGCGCCCTCCCGCAGAGTTTTTTCCGGATGCGGCACTACCAGATCCGGATCCACTTCCAAGGTGGAGCCCAGACCATCACAAGCCGGGCAGGCCCCGTAAGGAGCGTTAAAAGAAAAAGTCCGCGGTTCGATTTCTTCCAGGGCGAGGGCGTGCCCGTTTGGGCAGGACCGATGTTCGGAAAAACGCCGGGAGCGTTCTTCACCTTCCACCGCGTCCACGAATTCCACCACCATGAGCCCGGCGGAGAGCCCGAGAGCCTGCTCCACCGAATCGGTGAGGCGACTGGTGATACCCTCGCGCACCACAAGCCGATCAACAACGACGTCGATATTATGGCGCAGCTTCTTATCGAGACTGGGCGGGTTATCCAAGCGGATATCTTCGCTATCCACCCGGGCGCGAGTGTAACCGGCCTGGGCGAGATCCGTGAAAACATCCACATATTCGCCCTTGCGGTCACGCACAACCGGGGCAAGGACCTGGAAACGGGTTCCTTCCGGGTAGGTAAGGAGCGTATCCACGATTTGCTGGGCGCTTTGGGCGGTGATTTTCGCCCCGCATTCCGGGCAGTACTGCACCCCGGCACGCGCGTAGAGCAAACGCAGGTAGTCGTAGACTTCCGTGACCGTGCCCACCGTGGAGCGCGGGTTACGGTTGGTGGATTTCTGATCGATGGACACCGCCGGGGAAAGCCCCTCAATGAGATCCACATCCGGTTTATCCATCTGACCGAGGAACATGCGAGCATAGGAGCTCAGCGACTCCACATAGCGGCGCTGCCCCTCGGCAAAAATGGTGTCAAAAGCCAGGGAAGATTTACCGGAGCCCGAGAGCCCGGTAAACACAACGAGTTGATCGCGGGGAATATCCACCGTGATATTACGGAGGTTATTTTCCCGTGCGCCCTGAACATGGATAACATCACTCACCCGGCCAAGCTTACACGGTTGAACACAGGTTCGATAACCGAATGGTGCAATGTTCACGCTAGGCTGGTTTCCATGGCAATTAAGCGAGCACGAAGCTGCGGGAATGGCCGAGAGGATAAGAGAGCCCATCGGGGCGCTCGCCTCCTCCGCTACCGCCCCGATCCCCTAGTAGCAGGAATTATCCTGGCGATGATCGCGGGACTGCTGATTCCGGCGCCCAGCGCCCTGCGGGCACACTTGGGAACCGTATCGGACCTCGCGGTTGCCTGCGTATTCCTGGTCTACGGGATGCGGCTACGCACCCGGGACGTACTGGCCGGGCTGCGCAATATCCGCCTGCAAGGCCTGGTGTTTCTATGCACCTACCTGATTTTCCCACTCCTCGGTTTCGCCCTGGGCCACCTCGTTGCACCGGTTGTGGGTCCAGCTTTTGCCCTCGGTTTCCTCTACCTGGCACTCCTGCCTTCTACCATCCAGTCCTCGGTGACCATGGTCTCCATCGCCCGCGGGAATGTTGCCGCTGCCGTCACGTCCGCCACGGTATCCAATATCGCGGGAATTTTCCTCACCCCGCTACTCGTCCTGCTTTTCCTGCACGTAGAGGGGGCTTCGGCCGGATCTATTAATTCGGTGCTCCTCAAGCTGCTCCTCCCCTTTGTTATTGGGCAGTGCCTTCAGCCCTGGGTCGGCACGTGGTTCCGCGCGCACCCGCGCCTGGTACGCACCGTTGATAACACCTCGATTATCCTCATCGTGCTCTCATCCGTCCTCAATGCCACCGCGGAAGGGGCCTGGGCCGGGGTAACGGTCTGGACAATCCTCGGACTGCTCGCCCTGTGCTGTGTGTTGCTGGCTGCAATGCTATCCATTACCTGGTGGCTGGGGGGCCTGGCTCGGATGCGTGTAGAGGACCGCATTGTGGTACTCATGTGCGGATCGAAGAAATCATTGGCAACGGGGCTCCCGATGGCTAAGGCACTATTCGCCCCGGCCACGGTCGCCCCGTTGTCCGTTCCGGTGGTTATTTTCCACCAGCTACAAATTTTTGTGTGCGCAATTCTGGCGCGCCGCCTAGCCCGGCGCCACAGCAATTAGCCCGGCACGCGCCGCCCTAGTTAGCACCGCCAGCTGCATCGTCGTCGTTCTTCTTCTTGCGTGCAAGGGAACGCGAGCGAAGCAGGGAGGCCACCACCGTCACCACGATAATGACAACGATCACGAGCAGCGAGCTCAGCGGTGTGAACTCGAAGAATCCCGCGGCGATATCGTAATGGTGCAGCGCCTCGAAAATGAGTTTGAAACCGATAAAAGCGAGGATAGCTGCCAGGCCAAAGTGCAGGTACACAAGGCGCTCCAACAGCCCATCCACCAGGAAGAACATCTGACGCAGGCCCATGAGGGCGAAGGCGTTTGCCGCGAAAATAATGAAGGGCTCGGTGGTGAAACCGAAGGAGGCCGGGATGGAATCGAGGGCGAACATGAGGTCAATCCCGCCGATGGCGATAATGCACAGCAGTAACGGGGTGATGTAGCGCTTGCCGCCCCGCTTCACGATGTAGTGGTCGCCGTGGTAATCCTCGGCTACCGGGAGGGTGCGGCGCGCCAGGCGCACGAAGAAATTATCGGCTTCCTCACCTGTCGGTTCGCTATTCGAGAGACCCTCTTTGACCTGCGAGAACGCGGTCCACAGCAGGAAAGCGCCGAAGAGGAAGAAGGACCAGGCCAGGGATTCCACAATGACTTTACCCAGCAAAATAAAGAGGAACCGCAGGCACAGTGCGATAACAATACCCCAGAACAGCACTTTTTGCTGGAGGGCACGGGGCACCGCGAAGGAACCCATAATAATAATGAAGACGAAGATATTATCGACAGAGAGGGAATACTCCACGCCCCAGACGCTGAAGAATTGCAATCCGAAGGTATCCCCGTGGCGCCACCACAGGTATCCGCCCAGGCAGACGGCGAGGAAAATGTAGAAAAGCAGGAAACCTGCCGATTCTTTCATGCTGGGCTCGTGCGGTTTGCGCACGTGGGAGAGCAGATCGAAAGCGAAAATACCGATAACAACAACGAACAGCAGGATCCACTCGGCCATATGGACCGACATCTGATCGGGCGTGCTCGTCAACGGCAGCACACCCGTGGCGTATGAAAGCATATATACCTCCGGATGGAATGACCGGAGGTCTCTTCCCACCGACCGGGCGCGCGGCCGCGGCAGGTCTCCGATCCGGACGACCCGGGTGGGTCTCGTGCTGACGAATCGGCGGTTGACGGGAATACTCCCCTCCACGAGTGCACACTTTACACGATGGGGAGCACCACCGAGCCGCGTTTCCTATGCGGTTTGGGTGCCGGGCGGAAGTGCGTGCCCGTGCGGGCGCGCGTTTCCCGTGCGGGCATTTTACTTTTGGGCCTGCTGAGAGTGCCACAGCTCGCTTTTTAAATCTTTGATCTCATCGCGATAGCGCGCCGCGAGCTCAAATTGGAGCTGTTCGGCGGCCGCGTGCATCTGTGCGGTGAGCTCGGTAATGAGTTCGCGCAACTCTTTGCCACCCTGCGCCCGGGCAATTTCAGCTTCCGAAGCCCGCGCCCGAGCATGCGCGGGTTCTTGACGATACCCGCCGGCGAGCAGCTGCTCAGTATCCACGTCTTCCCGGGCGAGCATATCGGTCACGTCCGCAATGCGTTTGCGCAGTGGTTGCGGATCGATACCGTGTTCCCGGTTATAGGCGAGCTGCTTTTCCCGGCGCCGATTCGTTTCATCAATAGCCTGCTGCATATTCGGGGTAATGCTATCGCCGTACATATGCACTTCCCCGGAAACGTTACGGGCCGCTCGCCCAATAGTTTGGATGAGCGAGGTGGTAGAACGCAAAAAGCCCTGCTTATCCGCATCGAGGATGGCCACGAGGGAAACTTCCGGAAGATCCAGGCCCTCGCGCAGCAGGTTAATACCCACAAGCACATCGAATTTCCCGAGCCGCAATTCCCGTAGCAGCTCCACTCGGCGCAAGGTATCCACATCCGAATGCAGATACTCCACCCGCACCCCGCGGTCAGCCAGGTAGGCGGTGAGATCTTCAGCCATTTTCTTCGTTAGCGTGGTGATAAGTACCCGCTCATCACGTTCGGCCCGTACCCGTACTTCCTCGAGGAGATCATCGATCTGACCTTCGGTGGGTTTGACTTTAATGAGAGGATCCACCAAACCGGTGGGTCGAATAATTTGTTCGACGACGCCGTCCGCTTGCTCGAGTTCATATTTACCAGGTGTCGCGGATAGGTACACAGTTTGGCCGATACGATCAAGAAATTCCTCCCATTTGAGGGGACGGTTATCCATGGCGGAAGGTAATCGGAAACCATACTCGACGAGCGTGCGCTTGCGGGACATATCCCCTTCGTACATGGCCCCGATTTGGGGAACAGTCACATGGGATTCATCAAGGATAAGAAGGAAATCATCGGGGAAGTAATCAAGAAGCGTATTGGGTGCGGTACCCGGCCCGCGCCCGTCAATATGCCGCGAATAGTTCTCAATCCCGGAGGTTGTTCCAATATTGCGCATCATCTCGATGTCGTAGCTGGTGCGCATTTCCAGGCGCTGTGCCTCGAGGAGCTTATTGTGCGCACGCAGGTATTCCAGGCGTTCGGCCAGTTCTTCCTCAATGGAACGGATAGCGCGTTCCATCCGCTCGGGTCCGGCCACGTAATGGGAAGCCGGGAACACGTGGGCGGTATCGGTGCGTTGGAGAACATCCCCGGTGAGCGGGTGCAGTAGGGATATCCCGTCAATTTCATCGCCGAAGAATTCAATGCGGATAGCCAATTCCTCGTACACGGGAATAATTTCCACAGTATCGCCCCGCACCCGGAAAGTGCCGCGAGTAAAAGCAATATCATTACGGGTGTACTGCATGGAGACGAAGGTGCGTAGCAGCTCATCACGATCCAGTTGCTGGCCCACGTGCAGTTGCACCATACGATCAACATATTCCTGCGGGGTACCCAGGCCGTAAATGCAAGAAACCGAGGCCACTACCACGGTATCCCGCCGGGTGAGGAGCGAATTGGTGGCCGAGTGGCGCAGTCGTTCAACCTCATCGTTAATGGAGGAATCTTTTTCGATAAAGGTATCGGTTTGAGGAACATAGGCTTCCGGCTGGTAGTAATCGTAATAGGAAACGAAGTATTCCACCGCATTATTCGGCATAAGTTCGCGGAATTCCGCTGCCATTTGCGCGGCCAGCGTTTTATTCGGCTCCATAATAAGGGTGGGGCGCTGTACCTGTTCGATGAGCCAGGCGGTGGTGGCCGATTTTCCGGTACCGGTGGCTCCCAGCAACACCACATCCTTTTCACCGTCGTTAATACGACGGGTGAGTTCGGCAATCGCGGCGGGCTGATCTCCCGAGGGACGGTACTCGGAGATAACTTCAAAAGGCTTATCGCTGCGCACAATCTCAGAATCAAGAGCCATAGTGGCGAGCTTACTAGCCTCACCCGGCGCGCGGTACGAAATACGCCAGCGGCCGGATAGAGACCCGAGGTTATGGTCGAGTTTCTATCCGGCCGCTGGGCGCCGTCGTTATCCCACGCCGTTCGAACGTGGCGAGAACCGGCCTTGAACTAAAAACTAGTCAAGGTGCTCCACGGTGGCGTGCAGGGTGAGCGTGGCGCTCTCCCCCGGCGCCAGCTGCGGGGCCCCTTCGCGCACCCGAGTTGCTTCCACGCACACAAAATGCTTCCAGGCATCATCGGGCATATCCGCATTCGCGGCCGAGCCCTTCGTACCTGGGTTCCACACCACCGATTTATCGGATTCTTCCGAGCTCAGAGTGATCTTACGGTGTCCGCCCGCGTCCACGAGCACGATATCGCCCGCGAAGGGGTAGAAACGATCAACGGTTTGGCCTTCGAGAGCCTCGAAGGGGCCGGCGGGGAGTTGGGCATTATCCGCAAGGCGATTGATGCCGCCTTCCTCGATACCCTTGATACGCAGATCCTGCGCATCCACAGCCCAGTAGGCGTGGAGGGCTAACTCCGGGCCGATCGTTTCGGTGCCGGTATTGGTGGCCTTCAGCCGCACCCAGAAATCACTGCCCAGGTGCACGGTGTAGCTGAGGGCGAGGGAATCAGCCAGGTCGCCACCCAGTGCGCTGCCCGCGAGGGTGAAAGTTGCTTCCACCGCGGCCGAATCGCCGCTGACAGATTCGAGGGCCCAGTCCTGGATGCGGGCCCAGCCGTGCAGGCCGTTATCCGAAGGCCCGAACCACGGGGCTACCACCGGGATACCTCCCCGGATAGGAGTGCCCTGCGTGAGGCCAGATAGGTCGCTCATGTAGAGGACGTCCTCGAAGCCAGCCGGTTTCCAGGAGGCAACGTGGGCGCCGTAGGGGAATACGGTACCGGATACGGTATCGGTGTTAATCTCTAGCGCGCTCAGGTCCCCACGGGTGACGAGGCTGACGCCGGCGATAGCTTGCTCGGCAAAGGGAATGCTCTGCGTCATGTGTACTCCTTGATTTTCTTTATGTGTGCGATGCGGGCGACCATACCGGCCGCCCGCACCCTCCTACTCATGCTCTAGCCGAAGAACGGCGAGAGGCACATTACGTACGCCAGTGAAACCAGCGAACCGGAGGCGAGCAGGCCGCCCCACGTCTTGAGAGTGTCCTTGATGGACAGATCGAAGTATTCCTTGAAGAGCCAGAAGGACGCGTCATTAATATGCGTCATGAAGTTGGAGCCCGCGGCGGTGGCAAGCACGAGCAGCGTGGGATCCACGCCCGCCTGCATCACACCGGTGGTCGGATCCATAACAGCCGCACCAATAATGGAGGCGGCGGTCATCGCGGAGACCACGCCCTGACCGGTAGCCAGGCGGATAAGAACGGTGATGAACCAGGCCATGATGTAGGGCGATACCGCGCCCGCACTCATGAAGCCGCCGATGTAATCGCCGATGCCGGAGTCAATCACAACCTGCTTGAAGGCGCCACCGGCACCGATAATCATGACAACGCCGGCGATAATCGACACGGCCTTATTGAACTTGTCCATGACCCATTCGCCCTTGTGCCCGCGCTGAATACCGAAGAGCAGCATGGCGAGCACCAGCGCCACGGACATGGCCACCGGGGAGGAACCGAAGAAGTTGAGCCACTGGCCCAGCGTGGATTCTTTATCTACCCAAATATTGGCGATGGTCACCGAGATCATGATGATGGCCGGGCTGAGCGGCACGATGAGGGAGATGAAGAACGACGGCGGATTGACCGCGGCTTCCTTATCGTCCTTATCACCGGACATGAACTTCGGCACCGGGCGCTCGAGGTTACCAAGCACCTTGGGCAGCAGCACGCCACCCACGATCACCCAGAGAATCGCCATGGGAATACCAAGGAGGTACACCATGCCGGCATCCGCGTGATACTGGTCAATGAGCGCAACCGGACCGGGCTGCGGCGGGAAGATCGAGTGAGCGACCGTGGTAGCGCACACAGCCGGAATGGCTAGGCGCAGCCACGGCACCTTTGCTTCCTGAGCGATAGAAATAACGAGCGGAGCAATCATTAGGAAGGCGACTTCGTAGAACATCGCCAGGCCGAAAATAAGACCGATAATAATAACAGCGATACGCACGAAGCGCAGTCCGAAGCGGCGAATGAGCCCCGATGCCAGCACGTGAGACGCACCGGAATCCACCATGAGGCGGCCGATAACTGCACCGAAAACAACGATAATGGCGAGCGAACCCAGCGTAGAACCAAAACCGGTGGTGACGGTCTTGAGAGTTTCCATCGGGCCCATGCCATTGCACAGTGCCACCACCACGGCGGCGAGCAACAGCGCGAGCATCGAATTCACCTTGAATACGATGTTGAGCACGAGCATCAACGCAATGCCCACGAGCAGCCAAACAATTGGCATAGCTTTTAACCTCTCAAATTTTAGGCCCCATCGCCGCGCATCGTTGCTTCGTGGCGACGAGACGTACCATATAGCGAAACGGTCATTTCACTATTTGTAAATGGTACTCCCCCTTACGCTGAGAGTAAACACGGTACGGATCACCTTTTTACTTGCGTTTATCTTGATTTTTCTACGACGACGCTGGCGCCCGCGGCGCCACCAGCCAGCTATCCGCGCATGTGGCAACGAGACTCTCCAGCTCTGGGCGGCTTCCTGCATTCTGAATCCAGATATGAGCCAGGCCCCGACGGACCTCATCATCAACCTGAGTGCGCATGCGGGCCCGCGCATCCGCTTCGCT
The DNA here is from genome assembly GCF_059085665.1 of Actinotignum sp. usb-actsch-213. Lineage (NCBI taxonomy): Bacteria > Bacillati > Actinomycetota > Actinomycetes > Actinomycetales > Actinomycetaceae > Actinotignum > Actinotignum sp. usb-actsch-213. Next base: position 6,060 of record NZ_JBHNSQ010000070.1, on the reverse strand, counting down.
CATGCCCCGGCCGCGTAGGTGCTCAAGGCGCTTTTCTTCCGGGGCGGAGACGATTATCACGCAATCGACCTCACGATCGGCGCGGGTTTCTACCAGGAGGGGCACATCATAGACAGCCAGCTGGTCCGGGTGCGCACCGGCGAGGATCTCCCGGGCCCGCGCGATAATAGCGGGATGGGTGAGAGCCTCAAGCCGGTGGCGGGCGGCCGGATTGGAGAAGATATGTGTGGCAAGGGCCGTGCGGTTAAGTGCGCCGTCGTCGTTTAAAATGCCCGAACCGAAAACGGTGGCGAGCTGCGCGAGGACCGGGCTACCCGGGGCGGTGACCTCCCGGGCGAGGGCGTCCGCATCGGCAATAAGCGCGCCGCGCTCACGCAGAACACGAGTAACCGTGGATTTTCCGGCACCGATTCCACCGGAGACGGCCACTCGCAGGGCGCGCCCGCTGGGGTAGGAGAAGGTGCGCAGCTGCTGTGCGCTGGCTCCGCCGACTCGTAGTGTTTTCACCGTCCCAGCTTAACAATGCGTCCCGCGGAAAGAAAACGCCGCCGGCGCTCCCCGAGGAGACGCGCCGGCGGCGGTACTAGATGCTACCCGCGGTAGCCTATGCCTTAATTGTTGGTCAGCTTCTCACGCAGAGCGGCGAGCGCTTCATCGGCATCCGAGTCAAGCGAGCCGCTCGGTTCGGACGTGGAGCTGTAGCTGGCCGGAATTTCTGCGGCCGGTTCGGCAGCGGCAGCAGCCTGGGCGCCCGCAGCAGCATCGGCTTCAAGCGCGGCAGCGACCTGCGCCTTGTGCGCTTCCCAACGGGCCTGAGCCTGGGCGTATTCGTTCTCCCATGCCTCGCGCTGAGCTTCGTAACCCTCGAGCCATTCATTCGATTCGGGATCGAAGCCTTCGGGGTACTTGTAATTGCCGTTTTCGTCGTAATCAGCGGCCATGCCGTAGAGCGAGGGATCGAAGTCCTGGGAGTTCGGATCCACGCCTTCGTTCGCCTGCTTGAGGGAGAGCGAAATACGGCGGCGGTCCAGATCGATATCGATGACCTTGACGAAAACATCGTCGCCCACCTTGACAACCTCTTCCGGGGTGTCGATATGACGGGAAGCCAGTTCGGAGATGTGGACGAGACCTTCGATGCCATCCTCCACGCGCACGAAGGCACCGAAGGGAACGAGCTTGGTTACGCGACCCGGAACGATCTGGCCGATCGCGTGGGTGCGGGCGAAGGACTGCCAGGGATCTTCCTGGGTGGCCTTGAGGGAGAGCGAGACACGCTCGCGATCCATGTCAACATCGAGAACTTCCACGGTGACAGGCTGACCCACTTCGACAACCTCGGACGGGTGGTCGATGTGCTTCCAGGACAGCTCGGAAACGTGGACGAGGCCGTCCACACCGCCGAGGTCCACAAAGGCACCAAAATTGACGATGGAGGACACGAAGCCTTCGCGCACCTGGCCCTTCTGAAGCTGGTGCAGGAATTCTCCACGAGCCTGGGACTGGGACGCTTCCAGCCAGGCGCGGCGGGAAAGAACCACATTATTGCGATTCTTATCAAGTTCGATGATCTTCGCTTCAAGCTCACGGCCGATGTAGGGCTGCAGATCGCGCACGCGGCGCATTTCAACGAGCGAAGCAGGCAGGAAGCCGCGCAGTCCGATATCAACAATCAGACCGCCCTTGACGACTTCGATGACAGTGCCGGTAACGACGCCATCAGCTTCCTTGACCTTCTCGATTTCAGCCCAGGCACGTTCGTACTGCGCGCGCTTCTTCGAAAGGAGGAGACGGCCTTCCTTGTCTTCCTTCTGGAGGACAAGGGCCTCTACCTGGTCGCCAATTTCGACGACATCATCGGGGTTGACATCGTGCTTGATCGAAAGTTCCTTGGAGGGAATAACACCCTCGGTTTTGTAGCCAATGTCGAGCAACACTTCGTCATGGTCGACCTTGACAACGGTTCCTTCGACGAGGTCACCATCGTTAAAGTACTTGATCGTCTTATCGACGGCGGCAATAAGTTCTTCCTCGGAGCCGATATCGTTGACGGCAATCTCGGGGAGAGTCGAAGACTCGGGGGTGGTATTAGTCATTAACTGATAACTTCCGGACACTATTGTGAATATTTGCTTGGGACCGACAGACATCGGCCAGTGCGGCGGGTGCTCACACCAGTTCTCCATACTACGCGGAAAAGCTTGGCTAGTGCAAGGCATCCGGGCCAGAATCGACGTGGTGTGAGCGCCTCGTTCTAGTGGGCTGCCTCCCGCCAATTCGGGCCGTACCCCACCCCGACCGAAAGTGGCACCCGCAGCTGCGCTGCCCCGGCCATTTCTCGGCGCACGATATCCTCGGTCGCCTCGTGCTCGCCGGGCGCCACTTCCAGCACCAGTTCGTCATGAACCTGGAGCAGTACCCGACTGCGCAAACCTGCTTCCTGCAGCGCCTCTACCACGGCCACCATGGCGATCTTGATGATATCGGCCGCACTACCCTGGATCGGAGCATTGAGAGCCATACGTTCAGATGCCTCGCGCAACTGTCGGTTCGTGGAACGCAATTCGGGAAGGTAGCGCCGCCGCCCCAACATCGTCTGGGTATAGCCATCTTCACGGGCTTTCACCACGAGGGAATCGAGATATTCGCGCACTTTCCCGAAACGTGCGAAATAGGTATCCATGAGCTCTTGAGCATCGTGGGCGGAAATACGGAGCTGGCGGGAAAGCCCGTAGGCGGAGAGCCCGTAAGCCAAGCCGTAGCTCATCGCTTTAATACGGGAGCGCTGTTCGCTACTTACCTCGCTTTCGGGAATCCCGAAGACGAGAGAGGCCACCGAGGAATGCAGGTCTTCGCCCTCGTTAAAAGCGGTGATCAACGCTTCATCGCCGGAAAGCGAGGCCATGATCCGCATTTCGATCTGAGAGTAATCCGCGGTCATCAGCGCCGCATAGCCCGCGGAAGGAATAAAGGCAGAGCGGATCTGCAGCCCCTCGGCCGTGCGCGCGTGAATATTTTGAAGATTCGGATCCGTGGACGAGAGCCGCCCGGTAGCCGCCACCGCCTGCTGGTAGGTAGTGTGGATCTTCCCATCCGCCCGGGTATTGCGCTGCAGGCCTTCCACAGATTGCCGCAGTTTAATGGCATCACGGTGCTCAAGGAGAGCCCCGAGGAATTGAGTCCCGGCTACCGCCTTATCATCTTCGCGCGCGGCAATGCGCACCGCCAGATCTGCCAGCGCTTCCGCATTCGTGGTGTACCCGGATTTGGTTTTCCGGGTGGTGGGCAAGCCGAGTTCCTCGAAAAGTACCCCTTGTAATTGCTTGGGACTGGAGAGATTGACTTCGTGGCCGATGGCATCATAAGCGAGTCGGGCCGCGGCTTCTACACGCCCGTCGAAATCTTTTCGCAGTTTTTCAAGGTAGGGAGAATCCACCGCAATACCGGTGTCCTCCATGCGCGCGAGGGTGCGGGACACGTCCATTTCGAGGTCGAGCAAGGCACCATCCTCACCGCGGGCCTTCAATTCCCCGAGCAACTTATCCGAGAGCGGGCCGAGGAGTGCGGCGCGCTGCGCCAAAGGATCAGCCTGTCCGTCCAACCCGGGCAGCACTCCCCCGTCCCCCAAATCAACACCGAGGTGACGCAGCGCAAGATCGCCGAGGTCATAGCTGCGCTGATCGGGGTAGAGAAGGTAAGCGCACAGCACGGTATCGCGGACGACGCCGCGTAACTCGGCGCCCTGCCCCCGCACCCGATGCCAGGCTTCTTTGGCGCCGTGCACCACTTTCGGGGCATCAGATTCCAGCCAGGCACGCACCTGGGCAGTATCGTCGTCGTTCATGGTGTGAGTATCGAGAAGTAAGGCGGCCGTTGCCGTTCCAATCGCAAGTGCCTCCACACTCCCCGCACCCGGACTGGCCGGCCCGGCGATTTCGAGGCCAAAGAATGGGGCGTCGGCATGCTGATCAAGCCATGCGCGTACCCCGGATGTGGTGATCTCCAGGCCGGCGAGGGTGAATCCGGCTGGAGCATCGGATTCAGGTGCGCCGTCACGCGCCGGTAATTCGGTGAGGACACGCCCGCGCAAGGTATCAAAATCGAGGGTATCGAAGAGTTCGTGCAGCGCTTCCCGGTCCACTCCGCGCGGGCGGAATTCCTCAAGGTTCTCTCCGATAGGAAGATCACGCACGAGGGTATTAAGGGACCGATTCTGGCGAACCTGATCCAGGTGCTCGCGCAAGGAGGAACCTACTTTTCCGCCGATTTCGTCGGCGCGGGCGAGGATGGAGTCAAGGTCACCGTAGTTCGCGAGCCATTTCGCCGCGGTTTTCGGGCCCACGCCGGGGACTCCGGGAATATTATCGGCGCCTTCCCCCACGAGTGCAGCCAGGTCGGCATAGCGTTCGGGGCGCACTCCAGTTTTCTTTTCGATACCGGCCGGGTCAAGGGCCTGCATTGCCGAACGCGGCATGGGATAGAGCACGGTGGTGTGCTCATCAACGAGCTGATAGGAGTCTTTGTCGCCGGAGGCAATATAGACATCCGCTCCCTCTTCTACCGCACGACGGGAAAGGGTGGCAATAATATCGTCGGCTTCGTAGTCCTCGTAAGTAAGCCAACTTATTCCGCAGGTATCCAGGACGTTTTTAATAACATCGATTTGCCCGGAGAATTCTACCGGTGTGGGGGCCCGGCCTCCTTTATATTCCGGATAGACGCGGGTACGGAATGTTCCTCCCGGCAGGTCGAAGGCCACGGCGATGTAATCGGGGTGGTAATCACCAATGATTTTGAGCAGGGTGGAGAGGAAACCGTAAACAGCATTGGTGTACTGCCCGCGATCGGTGAGGAAATTCTCTGCCCGCAGGGCGTAGAAGGCGCGGAACGCCATTGAATGGCCGTCGACAAGAAGGAATTTTTTTTCACTCACCCCTCTAGCCTACGCGAGATGGCTAGCAGGCGCCCACCGGAAAACCGATGAGCGCCTGACTGTGAGAATGTGGGACCTGGCACGTACGCGGCTGGATGCGCTTAACTACGCCCGCCAACCTGTTCGATCACAGCATCGGCCACTTCGCGCATGGTCAGCCGCCGATCCATCGAGGTCTTTTGAATCCAGCGGAAAGCTTCCGGTTCGGTCAGGCCCATATGAGATTCCAGCAAGCCCTTAGCCCGATCCACTCGCTTGCGGGTTTCAAATTGCTCGGCCATGGTAGAGACTTCGTTTTCGAGCGCTTCGATTTCCTGATTACGCGAGACGGCGATTTCGACCGCGGGAATGAGATCAGCGGGCGTGAACGGCTTGACCACGTAAGCCATCGCTCCGGCGTCCCGTGCGCGTTCCACCAGGTCACGCTGAGAGTAGGCGGTGAGCATAACGATGGCCACCCGATGTTCTTCTAGAATCCGGTCCGCTGCGGTAATGCCGTCCATACCCGGCATCTTCACATCCATGACAATCAGATCGGGTTCGAGTTCGCCGGCGAGTTCAATAGCGGATTCGCCATCGCCGGCTTCTCCGACAACCTCATACCCGGCATCTTCCAGTGTTTCAACAATATCGAGGCGAATGAGAGTTTCGTCTTCAACGACAAGAACCCGAATGGCTTCTTTGTTCTCCGCGGCTTGCGCCGCCGTGTCCTTGGCCATCATGACCCCTTCGACCGGCATGCCGGATAGATTGAACCAATTTACTGCGTGCGATGTTGCACCTGCATCCACACCGAAGTGTTCTCTGACCCTTGAGAGAATGATGACCGGCAACGGGATTCACGCGCCCCTTACCATGCTGTCAGACCACGCGGTGCAGAGCAAACAACGGGACAGAGATTCCCAGCGAACTTCAAGGTTATCGCCGCGGTGCTCCCGGAGGGACTCGAACCCTCACGCCTTGCGGCGCTGCATTTTGAGTGCAGTGTGTCTACCAATTCCACCACAGGAGCTTGTGCATATGCCGTCACCACCAGCAGGATCTCCAGGATCACCGCGAGTGATTGTGCAAACGCAGAGAATATTTCACCATACCCGCCACCAAATTTCAAATGATGGTGACGCAGA